>DAOVWI010000017.1 GCA_030636765.1 Gemmatimonadales bacterium | reverse complement strand
GATCGTCCCGACCGGCGAGTTCCAGTCTGAGAAGGAATTCGGCGAGCTCCTGATCACGACCCGTGGCGGCGAGGGGCAGCTCGTCTACCTGAGGGATGTGGCTCACATCCGGCGTGGCTACGAGGATCCTCCCAAGCAGCTCGTCCGCTACGATGGCCAGCCGGCCATCGGCCTCGGGATCTCCACGGTCTCGGGCGGCAACGTCGTGACGATGGGCGAGGGTTTGGCCAGGAAATTTAGCCAGCTCCAGGCTCAAACCCCCGTCGGCATGGATATCAAGGCCATCTCGATGCAGTCGGAGGCCGTCACGGCTTCGATCAAGGGCTTCATGGTGAACCTGCTCGAGGCCGTGGCGATCGTGTTCGTGGTGCTGATGATCTTCATGGGGATGAGGAGCGGCGCCATCATCGGTGGGATCCTGTTCCTGACGATCTTCGGCACCTTTGTCTTCATGCAGATGCAGGGGGTCATCCTCGAGCGGATCTCGCTCGGGGCGCTGATCATCGCGCTCGGCATGCTGGTCGACAACGCGATCGTCATCATCGACGGCATGCAGGTGCGGATCGAGCGGGGAATGGACCGGATCAAGGCGGCCTCGGAGGTGGTCGGTCAGAACATGACTCCGCTGCTGGGCGCCACGGTGATCGCGGTTCTCGCCTTCGCCTCGATCGGCACCTCCGATGACAGCACGGGCGAGTACTGCCGCTCCCTCTACACCGTCATCCTGATCTCGCTCATGCTCAGTTGGGTGACGGCGATCACCACCACGCCTCTGCTCGGCAAGATCTTCCTCAAGGTGAAACCGAAGAAGGAGGGCGGCTCTGACGACCCGTACGGCGGGGCGTTCTACCAGGGATACCGGAGCGTGCTCTCCAGGGCGATCCGGCACCGCTGGATCACGATGGGCATGGTCACCGGGATCTTCCTCGTATCCCTGTGGGGGTTCGGCTTCGTGAAGAGCATGTTCTTCCCGAACTCCACGCGGCCTCAGTTCTTCGCCGATATCTGGCTCCCCGAGGGCACGCACATCCGGGACACCGAGCGCGAGCTCGCGAAGGCCGAGGAGTACTTCCTGGGACTCGACGGCGTGACGCACGTCTCGACCGCGATCGGGGGCGGAGATCTGCGCTTTCTCCTCACCTATACTCCGAACGCGGCCAGCTCGGCGTTCGGCGTGATATTCGTGGATGTGGACGACTGGACGATCATCGAGGATCTCCAAGCAAAGACACAACGCGAGCTCGAGGAGGTCCTCCCCGAGGCGATCGTCAACGTCCGCAAATTCCGTCTCGGCCCCGGTGAAGGCGGACAGGTCCAGCTCAGGATCAGCGGCCCGGATGGCACGATCCTACGGGATATGGCAGCCACGGCGATGGACATCCTTCGCGAGGAGGGCGCCAAAGGAGTCCGAGACGAGTGGCGCGAGAAGGTGAAGACGGTCCGTCCGGTGATCGCCGAAGCCCAGGCGCGCCAGCTAGGCATCGACCGACCGCAGCTCGCGGTGCAGCTTCGCGCAGCGTTCCAGGGCGCTCAAACGGGCCTCTACCGGGAGCGGGATGAGCTTCTTCCGATCATCGCCCGGGCCCCGGACTACGAGCGGGATGATGTGGACAACATCCGGGATCTCCAGATCTGGAGCCCGGCGGCCGGGCGGAACATCCCGATGCGTCAGGTCCTCGCCGGCTTCGAGACCGTGTGGGAGGACGCGACCGTCTTCCGCTGGAACCGAACGACCACGATTCGGGTGCACGCCGACCCGAACGGCGAGTTGGCCAGCGAGCTTATGGAGCGGGCCAAGCCGCGGATCGAGAAGGCGCTGAACGTCGACCTGGCCGCGTACTTTGGAAAGAACTACGGTGAGGTGAACCCGCTCGATGACCTGACCGCGGGCACGATCAAGATCGTCGAGATGGACCAGATCCCGATCAAGGACATGCCCGGTTACTACCTCGCCTGGGGCGGAGAGGCCGAGGACGGTTCCCGGGCGCAGGCCGGGCTGGCTACCACGCTCCCGATCTTCTTCGGTCTGATGATCCTGATCGTGATCTTCCTCTTCAACTCGATCAAGAAGACGTTGTGCATCTGGCTGACCGCACCTCTGGCGATCATCGGCGTAACGGGCGGCTTGTTGCTCTTCGGGCAGCCGTTCGGCTTCATGCCCCTGCTCGGGTTCCTGGCCCTGATTGGGATGATGATCAAGAATGCCATCGTCCTCATCGAGGAGATCGACCGGCAGATCGAAACGGAGAAGAACCGTTTCGATGCGGTCGTGGACTCGGGTGTGGCGCGAATGCGGCCCGTCATGCTGGCAGCCGCGACCACGATCCTCGGGATGATTCCACTGCTCACGGACGCATTCTTCATCTCGATGGCGGTGACGATCATGGCCGGACTCCTCGTGGCCACGATCCTTACGCTGGTGGTCGTGCCGGTGCTCTACACGATCTTCTTCAACATCCCCTACGGCGGGGACGAGGCGCCTGCGGCCGTGCGGGCGGCAGCCGCGCCGGTATCTCCTTCACCCTACGAGGCACCGGCGCCGGCATGAACGCGAAACGCAACGCGGAAGGCTGATCGCAGCGTCGGCCTACGCAAAGGACGTCCGCATCGGTCCAAGCAGAGCCGCGCTCTTCCTCTCCCTGCTCGTCGCTGCCTGCTCTCAGCACGCGGGATCGGACCGGGCCGGCGATCCCGCCGGATCGGGCCCGCCGTCGGAGCGGACGCTTCGCCAGAATCTGCTCATACTCCACAGAGACCAGCAGGCGTTTCTGATCCGCTACGGCACGTACGCAGCCACGCTCCGGGAGCTGGACTATTCGGCAAGCGACGGCGTTACCATCTCTCTTCGCCGGGTGACGGGCCGCTCGTACTACGCCTTCACGAGATCGGGAAAGCTGGAGTGCTTCGTGGGCGGTTGGGACGTGAGGTCGGACCTGCCCGGAAGCATCCAAACCAAGCTCATGTCGCCCGGTCGCGTCAGCTGCGATTAGCCTTGAGCGTCGAGTGCCCTCTCCACGAAGGCCTTCATCTGAGGTCCGAGCGGATTCTCAGGGTCAGCCGCGATCATCCTCTCGGTCAGGGGGAGCGCCCTGGCGGGCTCGCCGCGCTTCACGTAGTGGTCCGCCAGCCCATACAGGTAGTCCAGGTTCTCGGGCTCGAGCTCGAGGGCCCTCACCAGGGCCGCCTCCGCCTCCGGCTGCCGCTGCAGGCTCTGGAGGAGCAGTCCGAGGTTGTAGTGCACGCGGGAGCGCTCCGGCATTCCCTCGGCCGCCCGCGCCAGAAACTCGGCCGCCTCGGGAGGGCGGTTCATCTCCGCCAGCAGCAGCGCCAGCGAGTACGCCGCCTCGTACATCTCCGGATCGACATCGAGCACCTCGCGCAGTAACGTCTCCGCCTCCGCGTTCCTGCCCTGGCGGTTGTAGAGCATCGCGAGGTTCATTTTGGCCGGGTAGAAGAGGCCGTCGACCTCGATCGCCGTGCGGTAGAACTCCTCCGCCTTTGCCGCGTTTCCCAGACTCGCGTACAGGTTCCCGAGGTTGTGGCCTGCGAAGGAGAAATCGAGGGAATACGCCATCGCCGTTCGGTACTCGGCCAGGGCCGAGTCGAGGGCGACACCTTGGTACGGCTCGAACAGCTCCCGCGGCACCGAAGCGAGCCGCACGGCGGCCTGGATGCGTACGGCTGTGGTCGGGTCGGCCAGCAGCGGGCCCAACAGCCCGACGAGCTCGCGCGGATCGGGAGTCCTCACGCTCTGAACGGCCGTGTGGCGCACCAAAGGATCCGGGTCGGCCAGGGCAGCCTCGAAGGCGCGCCTGCCCTCCTGCCCCGGGTACTGGCCGAGGAGCGACAGCGCCGTGGCCCGGACGAGCGCCGGCAACGTGGTGTCGCCGGCCAGCTTGACCAGCTCCGGCAGGGCCTTCGGATCCTGCCGGCGACCGGCGTCCAGCGTTGTGCCGTAGTGCGGCCGCCTGGCCTCGCCGTACCACTCGGTGACACGAGCGGCCGCCCACCCCGCGGACTGGTCGTCGTGGCACCCGCTCTGGCTGCACGCGTTCGGGACCCCGAGCTCCAGCGTGAGATCGGGCCTCGGCACCCTCATGCTGTGGTCCGCCCGGTAATCGATCACCATGTACGGCCGCTCGGGCATGTGGCACTTGACACAGAGAGCGCCGTCGCTGGGCTCGCCCTCCTGGGCCCTCTGGTGAAAGTGGTGGTCGGGGCTATCGTAGACGGCCGCGGTGTGACAGCCCAGACAGAGCTCGTTGCCCTCCCGCACGAGCTGGAGGCTGTGGACGTCGTGGCAGTCGCCGCACCCGACGTTGCTCCGGTACATCTCGCTCTGCAGGAACGAGCCGTACACGTACACCTCCTCGAGGATCTGCCCATCGGAGAAGTAGAGCCCCTCGTCGAGCAGGCTCGGGATGTGGTGGTCGAGGAGGTCCGCGCCGGTGTGGTCGTAGTCGCCCAGCTCCGTGCGGCGTGAGTGACACGGAGCGCACAGCTCGACCAGCTGCTGGGAGGCGATCCCGCCGGTGCGAACGACCAGCCCGTAGTTCTCCACCTGCGGCCGGGCCATCGGCTCGATCTCGGCCCACTCGACGTGCGACGAGGCCGGCCCGTGACACGCCTCGCAGCTCACGTCGATCTCCGACCAGGTCGTCCTGAAGCTCTTCGTGGCGGGATCGTAGCCCTTCACGAGGTTCGTGGAGTGGCACTCGGCGCACATGCCGTTCCAGTTCTGCCCACCCCTCGTCCAGTGCAGCCAGTCGTCGGGAGCAATCTCCTGGCCGGGGTACATGCGAAACCACTGCTCCCGCTCCACGTCCCACGCGATCGAGAGGGCCTGCAGGCGGCCGCCGGGAAACCGGATCAAGTACTGCTGGAGGGGCTCCACACCGAACGTGTAGGAGATCTCGAAGTCGGCGGGCTCCCCGTCCGGGCCGTCGGTCCGGACGAAGAACCCCCCGTCCTTCCGGTAGAAGCGGCTGGTGACGCCCGCATACTCGAACACGGCGTCGTCGAAGTCGCCCAGAACCGTGCCCTTGCTGGCCTCCGCCATCGCGTTGTCGTGATCGGAGCCAAGCCACTTCCGGTAGGCTTCCTCGTGGCAGGAGGCGCAGCGCTCCCGGCCGACGAAGGTCGCCGCCGAGTCGGTCACCGCGAGGCGAACCGAGCGCGAGCGGCTCTCCTTGATGGCGTAGAGCGGGATCATCGCCACGATGACGAGAGAGGCGATGACCCCCGCGATCTTCCAGCCGCGCATTGAATGACTCCTCCTCGATCTTATCGTCAGAGCGGTTCCACGTCCGCGAACATGCGCTGGAAGGCCACCGCCCGGACTCTCTCGCCGAGGTCGAACGTGTGCTCACCCGCGTGGATCACGTCCAGCGAGTCGAGCTTCAACGTCTCGGCGGCCGATCTCATCGAGCGCGTGAGCGTGGGTGCCGTGGTCCGCTTTACCTCGAACCCGAGCCGGCGGCGTCCTCGCACGACAAACAGGTCGAGCTCTGCACCGGCGTGCGTCGCCCAGAAAAAGGCCTCCTCGGCGCGCGCATCCAGGTGAGTCAGCAGCTCACGGAGCACGAAGCCCTCCCAGGAAGCCCCCACCTTCGGATGGCCCTCCAGGTCCTGCCGGCTCTCGAGACCCAGCAACCCGTGCAGCAGCCCTGGATCGGCGATGTAGACCTTGGGCGACCGCACCTGACGCTTGCCGACGTTCTCGTGCCAGGGAGGTAGCTGCCGTACCACCAGGGCGCCAGTAAGCAGGTCCAGATACCGACGCACCGCGGTTGCGGAGACACCGAACGCCCGCGCCAGCTCGGCCCCGTTCCACAGCTGCCCGTGGTAGTGGGCAAGCATGCGCCAGAATCGGTGGAGCGCGACGGCGGGAACCTGGATCCCGAGTGAGGGGATGTCCCGCTCGAGAAACGTGCGGATGAAGGCCAGGCGCCACTCGTAGGACTTGACGGACGAACCTGCGAGAAAGGACCTCGGGAACCCGCCGCGAACCCAGAGGCGGTCGGCCTCGGAGAGCCCAACCTCGTCCACGGCGAATCCGCCCAACTCCTGGTAGACGATCCGTCCGGCGAGCGACTCGGAGCTTTGACGTAGGAGATCGGGCGACGCGCTTCCCAGCACGAGGAACTTCGTCCCAACCTCCGGACGGTCAACCAGCACACGGAGTACCGGAAAGAGGTCCGGCCTCCGCTGCACCTCGTCGATAACCACGAGCCCGTGGAGTGGACCGAGGGCGAGCTTGGGCTCGGCCAGCCGAGCGAGGTCGTCCGGGTCTTCCAGATCGAAGCGGAAGGTCGGGCCCTCGAAGTGCTGCGCGAACTCACGGGCCAGGGTCGTCTTGCCGACCTGACGAGCACCCAGAATCGCTACCACGGGATGCCCGTCGATCAGCCTTCCGAGGCGAGTCAGGTGCCGTGTTCGGGGAACCATGGCGGTCAATATACCTTGAAAAACGAGCGGCGTCCACTCGTTTTTCGAGGATGTATCAGGAGGGTAGCCCGATTCCGGAGCCTCGCTGCCAACCGGTAGACGCTCTTCAGGCGCCGGAAATCAGACGGTGGGATCGATCGGTTCTACGAACGGAAAGCGGTGAAAGTCGTTGTCCCGTGTGTAGATCCTCTGAACTCCGTGCTCGCGCATGAGAATGGCCGTGCTCGCGTCGTGGATCAGGTTCCCGCTCAGATCGGGAAGCTCCTCGATGACCTCGGCGGCCACGTCCGGATGACGTTCCGTCGGCGCGAGAACCCCCAGGCTTGAGGAAGCGAGAAGCGCCTCCACGAAGGCCCACGCCTCGCCCACCGTCCACGGCATTCTCAGGACGCGCGGGTGCGTGGTCACCCGAAGGAACTCGTACACGATACCCCACGTGACGTACCAGGCGGATGACTGCTGCCGCCATCTTTGGAGCCGCTCGCGACAGCGTCCGTGAAAGCGAGCATCGGCATCCGCCGCGTACACGAGCACGTTCGTATCCACGACGAACACTATCTGTTCTCCATCGCCTCGTAGAGGGATTCTCGGTTGGAGATGTCGATAAGGTGGCCACCGCTGTGCAGTTCCGGCAGGGGAGGCAGTTCGGCCGGTTCCTGTCGGGTCTCGAGCAGTCGTCGGAGCGCCGTTTCCACCATCTCCGACATGGTTCGGCCTCTGTCAATCGGCTGTCATCTGGAATCTGCCACTGAACGGGCCCGGCTGAGCAACGCCACGGCCGGCCCCTGGGGCGTGACCGATCAGACCAGCAGATGCGTCAGGTACGCGGTCGCCACTCCCAGGTAGTTTCCGAGGCCGTAGCCGAGAAGCGCCAGCATGATCGAGATCGGAACGAGCTCCTCGCGGTGGTAACCTGCCGCCACCGGCGCTGACGCCGCGCCGCCAACCGCCGAGACGCTGGCGACGGCTGCCATGCTCACGTCGATCCGGAAGAGCCGGGCTCCGGCGATGATGAACACGAAGTGGATCAGGATCATCAGGACCCCGGCCGCCAGGAACCACTGGGCGCCTCCGATGTTACTCAGATCGGCCTGAGCTCCGATCATCGTCATGTAGATGTAAACGAAGGTCATGGCGATGGGCTCCGTGCCCGGGACGTTCCTGAGTGGCGTGGCGGAGAGTGCGATCCCGAAGGTCGTGACGAGCAGAATGGCCCACGTTCGCTCGGTCAGCACCGGTGGCAGGGCGGGGATGAAGCCAGCGACGACGTTGGCCGTCAGGATCGTCGCGAATCCGAAGCCCAGCAGAGTGAGCGCATCGCGGAAGTGGACCTCGTGCGTCTTCTTCTCGACCTCCGCCGTGGCCTGGCTGATGTGATCGATCTCCTCCTGTGAGACGCGCGTGAATCGGTTGAAGGGCTTCGCCCAGCGCTTGCAGCTCAGGATCAGGGGGAAGTAGAGTACGTAGACGAAGTTGTCCACGAGCACCACGATTCCGACCATCTCGCCGGGCGTGTCCAGGCTCTCGGCGACGGCGGCCAGGTTCCCGGTGCCGCCGATCCAGCTTCCGGCCAGCGCCCCGAACCCCGACCAGCTGTCGGGCGGCAGGCCGCTCCTGAAAATGTAGAAGGCGACCACGGCCCCAAGCACGATCCCCACCGATCCCATCACGAGAACCGCCGCCCCCCGCCACGCCACCTTCATCGCTTCCCGGATGTTGATGTCCAAGAGCATGAGCACGATGAACATCGGAACCGCGAAGGACCGGAACGTGGTGTAGATCGGGCTGGAGTGCGGGATAACGTTGAGGTTGCTGAGGAGGATCGGCGTCAGGAAGATCCAGATGATCGCCGGCAGAAAGTCGAAGATCTTCCACCTCGTCTTCCTCTCCAGCCAGAGGAAGAAGACCGGAACCATCGTGATGACGGCCATCACGCCGATGAGGTCGTCGAACAACGGCTCCGAGTTCATCGCCGCTGAGCCCGTCTACTCGGTGTCGGTGACGTACTGCCGCGCCTCGCGCACTCCGGACCTGAGGGTCTCGATCTCCCCCACGACGGCCAAGAGCTCGGCGTAGTATCGGCTCGCCACCCGGTCCTCCCCTGCGGCACGGGCCGCTCGCGCGGCTCCAAGCAGGCTGTTGAACCGTCCGGGCCACGCACCGAGGGACGCCTGGTAGGCGAGGAGCGCCTCCGCCGGACGGCCGAGCTCGCTCAACAGGTCGCCGAGGGCCTCGTTAGCAGGCAGGAAGGAGCCGGGAGTGACGGGGTGCTTCTGGGTCGCGCCCTCGAGCTCCGCCGAGGCTCGTGCCAGCGCGAGGGCTTCGGCGCCCTTTCCGCCGGCTCGAGCGAGCCACGCCGCGAGGATCAGCCGGTCGATCTCGATGTACTCGGCGAACAACCGCTCTCCTGCTTCTTCCATCCCGTTCCGCAGCACCTCCATGCGCTCGATCGCACGATGAGCTGCAGCGAGGTCGCCGGTCCGGACGGCCCCAAGCCCGCGAGCGAACCAGGTCAGCGACTCGGGCCATGGATACCGATCCCAGGGCAGGTAGCTCGGCGTCCTCGCAGGGAGGGCAGCGGCGGCGGTCCAGTCATGACGCTCGACAGCGTAGCGTGCCGGCATCGCCGCCAGGTGGAACGCGCTGATGAAGGTTCCCTGGTAGTCCTCCTTCGTCAGGGATTCGGCGACCGCGGCTTCCGCCTCCTCATCCTCGCCTCGCTGCAGATACGCGTAGACCAGGTAGTCCATGGCGTGCGGATAGTGATGCGAGACGGCGTCTCCGGCCGGAAAGAGGAGCGCGGCCTCGGCGGACTTCCGGTTCCACTCGATCACCTCCGGCCAATGGCCAAGGCGCACGTAGATGTGGGTCGGCATGTGGAGAGCATGCGGGACGCTCGGCGCGATGTCGTCGTAGCTGCGCACGACGCTCAACGACTCGTCCGCCCGCCCATCCACGTCATTGGCGTGGATCGTGTAGTGGATCGCCCCGGGATGTGTGCGCTCCCGCTCGTAGATCGTGAGAAGGATCTCTGCCGCCTGCGCTTGGTGGGCCATCCGGTCCTCGGCCATCTGTCCGGACGCGAGGTGGGAGAGAGCGTAGAAGGCGGCGGCCTCGATGTCGTCCGGGTAGGCCTCGTACACCGTCTGCATCGACTCCGCCCACCGGGAGATCCGCGTCCACCACTCCGCCGTCTCCGGCTCCCGGTAGAACGCCTCGACCGCCGCCACGAAGGCTCGTTCTCGGTCCGTAGCGGGCTCCAGCTCCTCGGCCTTCCGAACCTCCTCCCAGCCTCTCCGGATCTGCTGCGGGCCGGGTCGCGTCGGCCAGAGCGGCTGGAAGAGGGTCATGGCGATCCCCCAGTGGGCCATGGCGCAGCCGGGATCCCTCTCGGCGATCTCCGCGAACGCCTCTCGCGACTCCACGTACATCATGTGGTGGAGCAGGGCGACGGCACGGTCGAAGTCGGCCTGCACGGCGGGATTGCATGAGACGGGGAAGTGAACGGCTCCGAGAGCCCCGCCTTCATGGCCGGCCTCAGCCTCCTGGCCAAGGGCGGCCAAAGGCGGAAAGGCGGCCACGAGGGCGATCCCGAGCCGGATCGCTGACGAAGGGGCAAAAGACAATGGGGGCAACCGCATCGGATGACCTCTCCTACTCGGGGGGTAACGCCGCCGTCTTCTTCGCCTCGATCAACGACTCCATGAAGTCCTGGCGCTCGGCCAGCAGCCCCACCCTTTGATCCACTCCCTCGACTAACCGCCTCACCTCTCGCACGTCGTTTTCCAGGTGCGCCAGCGTGTCGCGGTCCGGTGACGTATCCTGGCGGAGCTTGATCCACTCCTCCAGAACCCTCCCGAGGCGGCGGCTCAGCGGGAAGAGGAGGATGAAGGTGCCGATCACGAGTAGGATCAGAACCGGTCCGATGATCTCGGCGATGGCTTGTGGCATCGATGACTCCGTGTCCTTGTATGTTCGCTGTGGGGTAGCAAGTGTGCTGGATGGCCGAGGGGCCCGCAACACGCCCTTCATACGGAATCCAGAAGACCCGAGTTTCGGCGGAGGTTGGCAGATGGAGCCTCGGACGGAGATCGCCACGCTGGGGGGTGGCTGCTTCTGGTGTCTTGAGGCCGTCTACGAACGGCTGGATGGTGTCAGCCGCGTGCTCTCCGGTTACGCTGGCGGAAGCGTGCCAGATCCCACGTACGAACAGGTGTGCTCGGAGATGACCGGCCACGCCGAGGTCGTGCAGGTGGAGTTCGACCCCGCCGTGACCTCGTATCGCGAGATCCTCGAGGTGTTCTTCACCCTCCACGACCCGACCACGCCGGACCGCCAGGGCCCGGACGTCGGCACGCAGTACCGCTCGGCCATCTTCTACGGCTCGGACCAGCAGCGGGAGGAGGCCGAGCGGCTGATCGCCGAGCTGGAGCGGGAGAGCGTCTTCCCCGACCCGATCGTCACGGAGCTGGAGTCCCTCACGGAGTTCTATCCCGCCGAGGCGTATCACCAGGAGTACTACGGGCGGAACCCGAGCCAGCCCTATTGCCGGTTCGTGATTGCGCCGAAGGTGGCGGTGCTTCGGCAGAAGTTCGCCGGGAAGCTGAAGGCGGCGACCGACGCAGCGAAGCCAAACGGTCCGTCCGACGCAGGGTAGGCCGCGTGTCGTGATCGTGGGTGGTGGGTTCGGCGGTTTGGCCGCCGCCCATGCGCTCGCGAAGGCTGAGGCGGAGGTCGCTCTGTTCGATAGGCACAACCACCACCTCTTCCAGCCGCTTCTCTATCAGGTCGCCACGGCTGCGCTGTCGCCCGGCAACATCGCGGCGCCGATCCGCAAGATCCTCAGCCGCCAGAAGAACTGCGACGTGATCATGGCGGAGGTCACGGACGTCGACGTCGACGCGCGGACCGTGACGGTCATCGACCAGCCCTACGCCTACGACTACCTGATCCTCGCGGCCGGCGCCTGCACCGAGTACTTCGGCAACGACCGGTGGTCGGCCGCCGCGCCGGGCCTCAAGACGATCTCCGAGGCGATCGACGTACGATGCCGGTTTCTGCTCGCCTTCGAGCAGGCGGAGATCGAGACGGACGAGGCGGCCCGCAGGGCGGCGCTCACGTTCGCGATCGTCGGCGCAGGCCCCACGGGAGTGGAGATGGCGGGCGCGATGGCCGAGATCAGCCGCCAGACCCTCCGTGCCGACTTCCGCCACCTGGACACGAGCACCGTCCGCATCATGTTGATCGACGCTGCCGACCGCGTCCTTCCCACCTTCGCTCCGCAGCTCTCGCAGCGCGCTGGCCGCGACCTGGAATCGCTCGGCGTCGAGTTGCTTCTCGGCACCACGGTGGTCGACGTGGACGACGCAGGGCTGGCGATCGAGGGCGCGGAAGGCCGGCGAAGGATCGACGCGGCGCAAGTCATCTGGGCCGCCGGCGTACGCGGCGTTCCGCTCGGTGAACAGCTTGGCGGCGAGATCGATCGGGGCGGACGGGTCATCGTGAGCGACGATCTCTCGATTCCAGGCCATCCCGAGGTCTTCGTGGTCGGCGATCTGGCTCGCCGAGTGGACCCGCTATCCAAGAAGCCCGTGCCGGGGGTGGCGCAGGGGGCGATTCAGATGGGCCGCTTCGCCGGCCGCACCGTCGCGGTGGAGATCTCGGCGCGACAACGGGGGAAGCCACCGCCCGAGCGGCGAGTCTTCGTCTACCGGGACAGGGGCTCGATGGCGACGATCGGTCGCAACAAGGCGATCGCAGAGGTCCGGGGCCTCCGGTTCGGCGGCTTTCCCGCCTTCCTCGCCTGGGCTCTCATCCACATCCTCTTCCTCATCGGCTTCCGGAATCGGCTGATCGTGATGACCGAGTGGATCTGGATGTTTCTGACGTTCGGCCGGGGGGTCCGGCTCATCACGGGCGAGGATCGCGTACCCAGGCCGGTCAGGCCGCCGCCGGACCCGAGGCTGGTCGGCCGTGAACGGATACCGCCTGCTACTCTTCCGTCGCGCCGGCGGTGAGGATGGCGTGCCTGAGCCGCACGTACTCGAGTCGCTGCTCAACGGGGGCCCTGATCGAGAACTCCGCCTCCCCGTACTCATAGAACACCATCATGCGGCAGCGTATCTCGGTCTGTTCGGGCGCGAAGCCCATCTCGAGAAACAGACCGCACATGCTTTCGAGCCGGGCTTCGTCGACTCGCCTGACGGCCTTGGCCACCTGCTCATCGGAGGCGGCCCACATGCGCATCGCCGCCTCGTAGCGACCGCGATCCTGCTGCGTGATCTCCTCCATGACCTGGAGAAGCCGCTCGCTGGCAGAGCCGATGAGCGTTTCGTGCGCCTGTACGGCGTCGATCATCCGGGTCGCCCAATACTCGATGACGCTGTTCAGGAGCGCCTGGCGGTCCTTGAAGTGCCAGTAAAAGCTGCCCTTCGTGACGCCGAGGCGTCTTGCCAGTGGCTCGACGTGAATACCCTCGACGCCCTCCAGCAAGAGGGCATCCATGGAGGCTGCCAACCAGTCGCTGCGGCTCAGTTTCGCTCGCTTGGCGGTTCTTGCCACTTCCTCACCAAGAAGATAATGGGGAACGTCCGAGTGTCTGCCTTGTCGGCGGTGGGTTCAAGAGCATACCATACGGTATCCTTTACGCGGGGGCAATACCATTGCGTATGCAACAGAGGTGGCTGGATCTTGGGCTCGAGACCCTGCGCAAGAACGGTACGACGGGGCTGAGGATCGACCGCCTGGCCAGGCAGTTGGGCGTCACCAAGGGCAGCTTTTACGCCCACTTCTCCAGCAAGAACGACTACCTGACGGCGCTCTGTGAGCATTGGCGGCATCAGGCGATGCCGATGGATTTGGACCGCTTCTCCGAGGCACCCGGCAGTCTGGCGGACCAGCTTCTGACGCTCTCCAGGTATGTGGAGAGGAGCGAGCGGGCCCGGTACGATTTCGCGATGCGGGAGATGGCGAAGGTGAACGGCTGCGCCGCGGAGGCGGTAGCCGCGGTTGCCCGGGCGCGGCTGGCTTTTTCGTTCGACGTGTTCCGGCGAGCCGGGTTCGGGGAGGACGAGGCCAGAGCGCGTGGGTGCCTTCTCTACGGCTGGTTGCTGGCGAGCGTGCTGATCCAGGGAGGACTCTCCGGGGACGTGGCAGAGGTGTGCAGGGTGCTGGGGGATGAGGCGCGCATCTGACGCCGCGGAGCTTGCCCGGGCAGCGTCCGCCTTGCATGATTCTTCAGGAGCGCAGCCGCCGATACTCTCCCTGTGGGGTGCACATCGGTTGAATAGCCGAAGGTGGTGGGATGGGATCGCCCGATAGGGCCGAGTTCGCCGCCTGGCGCCGGCCTAGGGGAACCCTCCTCTCCCTCGTGACTGCGACCACCCTCCTGATCGCCGCCATCACCGCTTTGGCGCTCGTACCGCCGCGTCTCCGGGAGCGCGTCGAAACGGCGCGCTCCGAGCTCGACGAGGATCTCGGATCGGCGCGGGGGCTCAGCGTGGAGCTGCGTGCCGCCCTGGACCGGGAGGCGGCGGCGGCCAGCGGCTACCTGTTGGATCGCGACGTCTCCAACAAGGTGTGGTACCGCCGGGCACGGGCGACGGAGGACAGCGCTCTGATGCAGCTCGCCCCGCTCGCGCGCCGCATGGGATCCTCGGTCGTGGCCGCCCTGAGCGATGTACGAAACCGGGCCGCCGCATGGCATGCGCCCCAGGAGCGGCTCCTCCTCGATGAGCCCGGCTACGCGCCGGAGTTCCTGAGCCAGCTTCCGGCCGTGCAGGCCATGTATGGGGAGGTTCGCCTGGCGGCCGAACGACTGGAAGATGCCGTCGCCCAGGCCGAGGCCGTGAGGCTTGCCCGGGTGGACGAGCTTCGCGAGATGGAGAGGCGCGCGGCGAGTGCTCTTGTCTGGCTGGCCGCGCTCGCGGCGCTGATCGTCCTCGGCCTGGGTTTCCGGCTCATCGCCGTTGCGGGGCGTCCGCCCAAGAAGCGGCTGGAGGAGAGCGAGCGCCGTTTCGGGCTGCTGGCCGCTTCCTCTCGGGAGGTGTTCTGGATCCGGGATGGGGAGACGGGCCGGTTCGTGTACGTGAGTCCGGCCTACGAAAGCGTTTGGGGCCGGAGTCGGGAACCGCTGTACGCCGGCTTTGGACCCTTCCTCGCGACCGTTCACCCGGAGGATCGCCGGCGGGTCGAGGCGGCGAGTTCGGGGCAGCGGACCGCTACGAGCTCGGGGCAGCGGACCGCTACGGGCTCCGGCGAGCGGGAGGCCGACGAGCTGGAGTATCGGATCGTCCGGCCCGACGGAGCGATCCGGTGGATCGCGGAGCGCTCGCTCCCGATGCGTGACGAGACCGGCCGCTCGACCCGGCTGCTCGGTATCGCCGCGGATGTCACGGAGCGGTTCGAAGCCCGCGAGCATCTTGCTCACCTCGCCCTTCACGATCCGCTGACGGGGCTCGGCAACCACCTTCTCTTCTTCGATCGCATGGAGCACGCCGTCGCTCGCTCGCGAAGGAGCGGAGCGGCCCTCGCCGTTGTGATCGTGGACCTGAAGAGCTTCGGGTCGGTCAACAAGACGCTCGGCAGGCCGACGGCCGATCGCGTGCTCGTCGCCGTGGCACGCCGCCTTACGGGCACCGTCCGAGCCGAGGACACCGTCGTCCGGCTGGGAGAAGACGCGTTCGCGGTGCTGCTCGAGCGCGTCGAGGGCCGGGGAGACGTCGTGCGGGCGGCGAAGCGCATCACGTCGGCGTTCGAGACACCCTTCCTGGCGAACGGAGCGGACGTGGAACTCGGGGCGCACATCGCCATCGCGGTGAGCGGTGCCGGGCAGGTCACGCCCGCCGACATCGGCCGGCTGGCCGACGCCGCTCTGGGGAGGGTGCGTCTCGGGTCCGGTGCCCCGTTCGAGATCGTGGAGCGGGGCGGGCCGCGCCCAGCAGCCGATTCGGAGGCGCGGGACGATGCTGGCCGCAGCGGTGAGGCCGGCCGGAGCCGTGATGCCGGCCGGAGCGGGCTGCGCCAGGCCCTGCGCGATGGGGAGTTCCGGGTCGCGTACCAGCCGGTGCTGGAGCTCGAGACGGAGGCTTTCGTCGGGCTGGAGGCGCTGGTCCGCTGGGAGCACCCGGAGCACGGCACGCTCCTGCCCGGCGAGTTTCTCCCGCTCGCCGAGGAGAGCGGCTTCATCCACGCGCTGGGCCGGTGGGTCCTGTCGGAGGTGACTTCCGATCTTCGAACATGGGATTCGGGCCCGCTCGCCCACGTCTGGGTCTCCATCAACCTCTCGCTCACCCAGTTCGAGCTTCCCGAGTTTGTGGACGAGGTCGCGCGGGCCATCGACGGGGCCGGGGTTCTTCCCTCCCGGCTCCGGGTGGAGGTCGACGAGACCGCGTGGTTCCGGGCTCGCGAAGCGCTGCGGCGCCTTCAGGAGCTCGGCGTCGGGATCGTGGTCGACGGCTTCGGCGAGCGATACGGGGCCCTGGGTGCGCTGAGGCGCCTTCCCGTCGACGGCATCAAGCTGAATCGGCGTCTCGGCTTCGGGCTGGCCGACGCGGGCGGCGTGCCCTCGACGGTCGCGTCGCTCGCGGGACTGGCCGGCGGGCTCGGGCTCGAGGTCATGGCCGTAGGGGTCGAGAGTGCGCGCGAGGCGAAGGCGCTGCGGGCCTGCGGCTGCGACGCCGGGCAGGGATACCACTTTGCGCGGCCGCTGCGAGGTGAGGAGCTGCCCGGCTGGCTGGCCGGCGGCGCCCCCCGCCGAAAGACCGCCTTCCTGAGCTAGAAGCCTGTCCGAGTAATGGGGTGTGGCCGCGCGCAGGAGCCTTGTCTGGCGCGCCGTACTTCTTTGTGTTATCAAGGTGTTATCAAGCTTCCATACGCTTGCGGAGGGGATCCAGAATCGCAAAACACATGCGCTTTCGGCTGCCGCTGATCGGCGCCGCGTTGATCCTGGCGATCAATGCGCCGGACGTGCTCGCCCAGCAGGAGCACCGGAGGGGCTTCGGCTTCAGCGGGTCGCTGGGTTGGTCGACGATCGGCGGGGACTTCGGGGAGCTGCTGACCAGCGGCATCCCGGCTGAGGGCTCCATCTGGTACCAGCCGAGCTGGTGGCGATTCGGCATCTCTATCCACGCGGCCTCCTATTCCGCCGTAGAGCCCTTCCAGGACCAGACGATAAGCCAGATGGAGTTTCAGCTTTTCGGCACTTTCCTATTCCTCCGTGGCAACCTCGTCCAGCCGTACGCGCAGGTGAGGGCGGGAGCGACGCGCTGGCGGCCTGAGGGGCCCTTGTTCGACCCCAATCCTCCGCCTCCCGATGTGCCCCCCGGGGAAAACCCGGCCCCGGGCGAGAACGGCTTTCAGGGGGGGCTGGCGCTCGGTGCGGAGTTCTGGGTGACGAAGAACTTCGGTCTCGATGTGGCCGGCCTGTTCTCGGCGTTCTCCACCGAGGAGTTCGACGTGCCGATCCTCGGGATCACGGGCCTGAGCTCCGGCACGGAGCTCGGCTTTCGGGCCGGCGTCGTGTGGTTCCCATGAGGCGAGCAAAGAGGATGACCAGGTCGACGATGATCGGCGCAGCCCGACGAATGGCGCGGCGATTGTCACCCCTCGCCGCCGCGACCGTCATCGCCGCGGTCCCCTCGGCGCTGCAGGCCCAGCAGGCGGGCCCGCGGGCTCCGGAGGATGCGCTCGCCTTCGCCGTGCGGGTGCAGGCGCCAGGAGACACGACTCGCCTCTCCGCCTTCTTCCGGCCTGGTGCTCTCACGCTCTCCGGGAAGACATCTTCGGCCCGTCCGGACCTTACCAACCTCGAGCGCATGATGACCGACGCGGGCGGCACGGCCCGGCTGTTCGACGAGCTCTTCGGCAAGAAAGGCGGGGAACCGCTGGTCGGTGAGCCCGGCGACGATCGCCCGGCCGGTGAAGACGCAGAGAGTCCGCCTGGCGCCGCTGACGACCAGCAGGTCGACGGCGCCCGCTACGACGTATGGGGCGCCAAGCGCAACCCCGGCTTCGCGATTGCCGAGGTCGCCGGGACCAACGCCCTCGTCTGGTTCTTCAACGAGTACCCCAGGGGCGGCAACTTCACGTCGGTCAGTCCGAGGAGCTGGTGGTTCAACATCTCGCACGGGTTCTTCTGGGACGACAACCACTTCAAGACCAACATGTTCGCGCATCCCTACCACGGGAGCCTCTACTTCAACGCGGCCCGCTCGAACGGGCTCAACTACTTCGAGTCCCTCCCGTTCGCGATCCTGGGCAGCTTCATGTGGGAGTGCTGCGGGGAGACGCACCTGCCGGCGATCAACGACTGGATCATGACCAGCCTCGGCGGCGCCTCGATCGGCGAGATTCTGTACCGCGCCGGCTCCACGTTCCTGGACAACGAACGAACCGGGGGGAGCCGCACCTGGAAGGAGATCGGGAACTTCTTCCTGAACCCGGTGCGCGGATTCAACCGGCTCACTTCGGGCCGCTCCGAACGGATCTATGCGAACCCGGCCGACCCGTACGACCGGCTGCCGCCGCACCTGCACAACTTCCTGAAGCTCGGCGTGCGGCACATCGGAGACCGCACTTCGAGCGAGACTTTCGAGTCGGACACGACGACGACGCACATGTTCTTCGAGTTCGACATGACGCACGGCAACGTCTTCGAGGACACGCGCCGGCAGCCCTTCGACTTCTTCACGCTGGGCATCCAGCTCAACTTCGGCGACACGGAGCGGATCGGACGCCTGCAGATCCACGGGAACCTGTTCACGAGTGACATCGCGCAGGGGGAGAAGACCCACCACGTCTTCGCGATCACGCAGAACTACGACTACGTCAACAACTCCGCCGTCGAGTTCGGCGGCCTGAGCTACGGGGCCGGGTTCTTTTCCAGGTTCATGATGTCCGAGAAGTGGAACTTCCACACGGAAGTGAACCTGCACTTCTACTTGCTGAACGCGGTGAACTCCGAGTTCGCGTTCATCGGCGGTCGCCCGCCGAACGTGGAGCGGTTCAGGGAGTACGACTTCGGCATCGGCCCCGGGGCATGGGCGCGAATCGGATTCAGCCACTCGGGTCGCCAGGTCGCCGGCCTCTTCTACCGCTTCGTCTACAATGAGACGCTGAACGGGTCTGACGCGAACGGTGGGGACACGCACCACACCGTCAGTTTTGGCGGCTTCCAGGGGGTCTTTCCGATCGGCCGTTGGGGCGTAGGCGCAGACATCATCGCGTATGTCCGGAGGAGCACTTTCGAGGACATCGGTTTCTCGAACATCAAGCAGGACGTCGGCCAGGTTCGTTTCTACGGGGTCTTCCAGAGCTTCTGACCACGCGACGGCCCGCGTGTCACATGCCCCGGCCAGAATCCCGAGTAGACCGTCCTTCCGCCTGGCGCTGAGCGCCTGTCTGCCGTTCCTCCTGCTGGCTCCAGCTCCCGCGGGGCTGGCCTCGTTGTGCGCGCAGGAGACGGCCCAGAAGACATCGGGCTCCGCTGGGGCGGCCTTGGGCGGTGCGGCGCTCGGAGCGGCCTCCGGCGCGATGCTCGGCGTGACGGCGAGTCTGATCCCGTGCACGGAGACCCTCTCCCAGCTGACGTGCGCCCGTGCAACGACGCTCTCCGCCGGACTGATCGGCCTCGGCAGCGGGACGCTCGTCGGTGCTTGGGATTCGGGGCGTCTCGGTAGCGCTGCGAAGGGAGCCGCGATCGGTTTCGGGGCAGGCGCGGCCGTGGGTTTCGTGCTCAAGAAGGTAGTGCGGCAGTACGGCTGGCTGGACGTGCTCTCGACCGGCGCAATAGGCATGGCGTTCGGAGCGCAGCCGGAGGGAGCCGCGCTCGGCCTCGGGGCAGGTATGTTCGTCGGTTCGGTGCTCTGGCTGGCGGTTCCGTCCTACGGGCTGCCGGATCTGGCGGCCGCCGGCTTCATTGGCATGGCAGCGGGAGGACTGGCCGCCTGGATCGTGGACGCCGTCGAAGCCAATTCGAATGGCGGCTCCGGTGTCACGATCCCGTTCTCCATTCGGATATGACCCGCCCGGCTCGCATCTGCGCCGCCGGGATCACGGCACTGCTGGCGGCCGGGTGCGCCTCGTCGGCAAGCATGCGGCTTGCCCTGGAGGGGCGCGGCTGCCCGGAGCGTGAAGCGGCGCCGGCCGACGGAGCCATCACCTGGTACGGCCCGGTCACGTCGCGGGACGTGAAGAGCAACGAGCGATGGTGCGGAACGGTCGGATCCTCCGTGGTCGACACGGTGCCGCGCGCAGTGCTTCCGGTCCCGGCTCGAGCGGACTCGTTGGCGATCGTCAGCTGGAACATCCTGATCGGCGGCGGCGACGTGCACGTCTTCCTAAGAGAGGTGCTGGGATACGGCTGCCATCCGACCTCGCCGGAGCTCTCGGCCGGTTTCTCCCATTTCCTCCTCCTCATACAGGAGGCGCATCGCCGGTCGGAGGCCATACCGGATGTCACCGAGTCGTTCAGGTTTCCCCCCCGGATCGTGCCCGGGTCGGCTCCGGAAGGATGGCCGGACATCGTGGAGCTGGCTCGTGAGTGCGGCCTGGCCCTCTTCTACGTGCCCTCGGCGCGGAACGGCCCGGAGACGGTAGCGGGCGAACGGGAGGACAAGGGAAACGCGATCCTCTCGACGCTGCCGCTGAGCGATCTCGTGGCGATCGAGCTGCCGTTCGAGGCCGGTCGCAAGGTGGCCCTCGGAGCTACGATCGCGGCACGGACCGGGATGCAGCTCCGCGTCGTGAGCGTGCACCTGGACGTCGCATCGACGCTGTATCGGACGCTCACCAGCGCGAACACGTCTCGTCTTCGCCAGGTGGTCGGCCTGATCAAAGCGCTCGCCCTGATCGAAACGGGCGGAGTGACGAGCGGGATGACCGCCGTCGGCTCCGGGCCGGTTTCCTGCGGTCCCCTGCCGGGCCCGATCGCCACAGTAGTTGCAGGCGACTTCAACACCTGGTCCGCCGGCGAGAGCACGATCGATCAACTGCGGCTTTGTTTCCCCGACTCTCCGCCCTGGGACGGCAAGCCCACGTCCTGGAAGTTTCCGACCGATTTCATCTTCTTCCGGCGGGCGGCGGATGGGGGAGTCTCGCTGGTAAGCGGGTCAGAAAGGCGCGTCGAGAAGCGTTATGGATCGGATCATCACGCGCGGCTCGCGTGGTTCCTTTTCAGCGAATAGATTCGATGTGCCCAGGGTATACGGGATGAGCGGGTGGCATGGTCGTGCGGTGGTCTACCTGAGAAGCCAAGCGAGGACCCGAAGAATGAGAGCACAAGAGCTGAGATGGCAGGATAGATCTGTCCGTTGCCTGCTGATCGGCCTGTCGGTCTCGGCGGTCGGTCTTGCCGGTCTCGCCGGCTGCGGCGATCTGAGCGAGTTCACGAAGCCAATCACTCCGGCCAAGATATCCGGCGAGTGGCGCGCGACCGACCTCGTGCTCACCAACGCGAACGACCCGACGATCTCGTTCGACGCGATCGCGGCCGGGCTCAGCCTCTTCCTCCGCTTCTCGATCGACGGCGACTACCAGCAGATCATCCAGGCCCCCGAGCAGGACGACGACGTCGAGATCGGCAGGTACGAGATCCAGGGCGACTTCATTCAGGTGTTACTGGCCTCGGCACCGGAGGACACCATCCACTTCGCCTACGAGTGCCAGGAGTCGGTGACGGCGTTCACGCTCACGCTCCTGTCCGACGACCTGGACTTTGACTTC
>DAOVWI010000100.1 GCA_030636765.1 Gemmatimonadales bacterium | reverse complement strand
CCAGACACGACGCGAGGGCCTCGGCTGCGACGTAGAACATCGCGTCGGTGACCCGGCTCGCCCGCGCGCAGATGACGCCGAGCCCGATCCCCGGGAAGACATAGGCGTTGTTGGCCTGCCCGGGCACATGCGTTTGCCCGTTGAGCTCGACTCGATCGAACGGGCTTCCGCTGGCGAACACGGCCCGCCCCTCGGTCCACCCGTACGCCTGCTCGGCCGTGCACTCGGAGTTCGCCGTCGGGTTGGAGAGCGCGAAGATCAGGGGACGCTCGTTCAACTTGGCCATCGAGCGCACGATCGGCTCGGTGAACGCGCCGGCCTGGCCCGAGACGCCGATGAGTGCGGTCGGGTGCAGCGCCTCGATGGCGCTTCCCAGATCCCTCAGGAACGGGTGCTCATGCGCGAACGGCCGCTTGTGCGGCGCCAGGTCCTCGCGCTCCTGCACGACGAGCCCCTTCGAATCCACGAACCAGCAGCGCCCCCGTGCCTCCGCATCCGGGACGCCCCTTCGCGCCAACGCCGAAACGACGAGCTCCCCGATCCCGGTCGCGGCCGCGCCGGCCCCGAGGAAGAGGAGCTTCTCTTCTGCCAGACTCCGGCCCGTGATGCGTCCGGCGGAGAGCAACCCGGCCAGCACCACGGCGGCCGTGCCCTGGATGTCGTCGTTGAACGCGCAGATGCGGTTCCTGTAGCGCTCGAGCAGTCCGAAAGCGTTCCGCGTGGCAAAGTCCTCGAACTGCAGGAGCACCGAGGGGAAGCGAGCATCGACCGCTTGGACGAACTCCTCCACGAACTCGTCATACTCCGTTCCGCGCAGCCGCCGCTGACGAATACCGAGGTACAGAGGATCGTTCAGCAGCTCCTCATTCTCCGTGCCGACGTCGAGCATGATCGGCAGGCTCCCGGCCGGGTGGATGCCGGCGCAGGCAGAGTAGAGCGACAGCTTGCCGATCGGAATCCCCATTCCGTTCGCCCCGAGGTCGCCGAGGCCGAGGATCCGTTCACCGTCCGTGACGACGATGATCTCCGCGTCGTACGGCCAATTCGCCATGACCTCCAGCACGCGCCCCCGGTCTCTGGCCGATATGTAGAGGCCGCGCGGCCGGCGGTAGATGTGGCCGAACATCTTGCACGCCGCCCCGACCGTGGGCGTGTAGACGATCGGCATCAGCTCCTCGATGTGGTCTACGAGGAGCCGGTAGAACAGCGTCTCGTTCCGATCTTCCAGCGCGATCAGAAAGATGTACCGCTCCAGGTCGGATGGTTTGCGGCGGTAGTTCCCCAGCACGCGCCCCACCTGCTTCTCGATGTTCGAGACGCGAGGGGGGAGCAGGCCGCGGATCTCGAGCGCATCGCGCTCCTCTTCGGTAAAGGCCGTGCCCTTGTTGAGAATGGGGTCGTGAAGGATGTCCATGCCCTTCGGCGTCTCCGCCGAAGCCCTCCTTGGGTCGTCCGTCATTTATCTCTCCATCGGCGCTCCAGTGGCGCCGGCTGTCAGCAAGATCATGAGATGGCGAACTTCAGGGCGAACAGCAGCGAGATCACCACCACCGCGGGACTGATCTCGCGTAGTCTGCCGCTCAGCAGCTTGCTCGCGGTGTACGCGATGAACCCGAATCCGATGCCGGTGGCGATCGAGAACGTGAGCGGCATCGCGATCGCCGCGATGACAGCCGGGCCGTACTCGGTCACGTCCTCCCAGTCGATCTCCGCGAAGCCGCGGGCCATCAGGGCGGCCACGAAGAGCAGCGCGCCGGCCGTCGCGTAGGCGGGGATCATGGCCGCGAGCGGGGCGAAGAAGAGCGCCAGGCCGAAAAGCGCCGCAACGACCACGGCGGTGAGTCCCGTGCGCCCGCCCACGTTCGTTCCCGCCGCGCTCTCGATGTAGCTCGTAACGGTCGACGTGCCGAGCACCGACCCCACGACCGTCGCCGAGCTGTCGGCCAGGAGCGCCCGGCTCAGCCTCGGGAGGTTGCCCTCCCGATCCAGCAGTCCGGCGCGGTGCGCGACCCCGATCAGCGTGCCGGCCGTATCGAACAGGTCCACGAAGAAGAAGGTGAAGATCACGGTCACGAAACCGATCTCGAACGTCGCGCCGACGTCGAGAGCCAGAAACGTCGGCCGGGGATCCGGCGGGGGCGCGACGACTCCCTGGAAGCTCGCCAGCCCCAGCGGCAGCCCCAGCGCCGTTACAACCAAGATACCAATGATGACGGCGCCGGGCACCTTCCGCCGCACCAGCGCAGCGATCAGCGCGAAGCCCAGAAGCGCGAGGGCGGGCTCGGGGCGACGCATGTCGCCCAGGGTTACCAGCGTCGTGGGATGGCCGACGACGATCCCGGCGTTCTGCAGGGCGATGACTCCGAGAAAGAGGCCGATTCCGGCCGAGATAGCCAGCTTCAGCGTGCCCGGCACCGAATTGATCACGTACTGCCGGACCCGTAGCAGGCTGAGGAGGATGAACAGGACGCCCGACACGAAGACCGCTCCGAGCGCGACCTGCCACCGGTAGCCGAGGGTGAGAACCACCGTGTACGCGAAGTAGGCGTTGAGGCCCATGCCCGGCGCGAGCGCGATAGGGTAGTTGGCGTACAGTCCCATGATCAGCGTGCCCACGATCGCGGCTCCGCACGTGGCCACGAAGACGGCACCCTGGTCCATGCCCGTTTCGGCCAGGATCGCGGGGTTGACGAAGAGGATGTACGCCATCGTGAGGAAGGTCGTGATCCCGGCGAGCAGCTCCGTACGGACGTCCGTCCCGTGCTCGGCCAGCTTGAAGTACCGCTGCAGCATCGCGCTCCCCTCCCCGAGCTCGCCTACGGCGCGTAACCACCGTCGGCGCGTTCTCGCGCCAACGTCGTCGCCGGCGTCAGTCTGGCGAGCGCCAGAGCGGCTACGGCGTAGAAGCCGAGGGCGAAGAGCACGACGGCGCGAAAGCCGATGTGGATCGCGGTCAGCGTGGCGAGGGTCGCGCCCAGAACGGAGGCGGCGCCGTTCAGGCCCCACGCCCACGGCACCAGTGACGGCCGGGCGTTCGAGGTCAGCTGCAGGCCGACCGGGAAGGGGATCCCCATCAGGAAGGCGAGTGGAGCGAGGAGGAGCAGGCTGGAGGCCACGCGCGCGGCGTCCGGCCAGCCCGCGGCGGCCCGGAACGCCGGAGGGAGCAGAAGGATGTACAGAACGCCGAGCGCCGCAATGAGCAGAACGGCGCCTCGGACCAGCCGGCGCGCGCCCGCCGACTGGCCGGCGCGCAGCCGGCGATCCGCCACGTAGCTGCCGACGCCCGAGAAGACCAGGAACGCGGTCAGCACGACCGAGACGGCATAGACCGGATACGCCAGAAAGAGCATGAAGCGCTGGATAAAGGCGATCTCCAGGAACATGTAGGCGAAGCCGAGCGCCGCGAAATAGAGCATCACGCCGCCTCTTTCGGCCCCCTGCTCACCACGGGAGAAGATCAGCAGCGGGAGCAGCACGACGAACAGACCCGCGAGGGCGGCCTGGGTTATCGTGGCAACCAGAGCCACGTATCCCCATTCGACGAAGTTGAACCATCCGCCCCGCGATGCCGCGATGAAGCGAGGGAGGGAGCGCCAGCGGAAGAAACGGGAGAAGTAGGGGCGATCGTCGGTCGCCGGCCGGACGTTGAAGGCGTACTCCCGGAAGAGATCGGAGCGCTCCTTCGAGAGGAGTCTTTGTGCCGCTTCGTAGTAGAGCGGCTGCTCCAGAACGGTGAAGCGGTTCGCCTCCTCCGGCCCGATGCCCGGCAGATAGGACACGTCGAATCCGCGCTCCTCCCCGAAGCTCCGCACCGCGGCCAACTGGCCTTCGGTGAGCGGCGAGCTTGAGAGGATCAGCGTGCCTGTGTTCCAGGAACGGATGAACGCCAGGTGTCGTCTCGGGTCATTGATTCCGGAGCGCTCGGCCGCCTCCACCATGGTCGCGAAGAGCTTGATCGCGTCGCGTGGCGGCGTCTTGAGCCACCGGGTAATCGAGAGCACCCCGGCTGGAGAGAGCTTTCGGAGGTAGAGCTCCAGCGCCTCAGTCGTGTACAGGTAGCTCTCGCTCAGCGCGTGGACGCCTGCGGCTGATGCGTTGAAGGAATCGAGAAGCGCCACCTGGATCAGATCGAAGGTCCCGTCGGCCTGCGTCTCCAGAAAACGGCGTCCCTCGGCGTGGACCGGCGTGACGTCGCCTCGCTCGTAGAGTGCTCCCGAGAACTCCCGAAGCTCGGTCCTCATCAGATGGAACACGCTCGGATCGACCTCGATGGCCGTAACGTGCTCCGCCCCGTGACGGAGCGCGCTCAGCACCTCGATGCCGCCGCCGGCCCCGACGACCGCCACCTTCGGTCGCTCGACGAGGCGGTACGGGAGGGCTCCGGTGACGAAATCGAGAAAAGCGAACCGCTCCAGCGACCCGTCGAAGCGGCTGACCACCGAGACCGCTCCTCCGTCGAAGTAGAGCCCGACCTGCTCGGGAAGAGCACCCAGTTCCCGCATCGGGTATCCCGAGAGCTGGCCGGGCGTCTCGCGGATCGCGCGTGACGCGACCGCGGTTACGACTGCCAGGGGGCTCCTCTCTTCGGCCACGACCCTCGCGCCCGGAAGCTGCAGGGCATAGGAGAGCCCCTTGTACTCGGAGAGGCGAATCGGCTGCCGGCCTGTCAGCAGGAGGAGGCCTGCGGGCAGGGCGAGCCCGGCGAGCCAGAGGCGCGGCCGGCCCAGCGCGGTCAGCAAGAAAGCCAGGGCCGCCGGCAAGGTAAGGACGTAGGGGACGTCGGCCGGGTCGACGCGAAACAGAAGTGCCACGATACCGGCGGCTCCGAGCCCGGAACCCAGCATGTTGAGGAAGTAGATGCGGCCGATGCGGCGAGGCTCGAGCAGAAAGCCGAGCATGATGCACCACGAGACGAGGAAGAAGGGGACCGCAAGGATGAGGTACAGGGCGAGCAGATAGCGCAGCTGCGCCGGCTCCGTCGCGAGCCGGAACGTCTCGAACGGCACCCGCTGGCTGAGCGCGTAGCATGCCACGAGGCTCGCCGTGAGGAGAAGGGCACCCGCCGCGAGGAGCGGCCTCTCCTTCCCCTCGAGCCGATCGCGAAGGAGGGCGACCGCCGTTCCGCTAGCAGCGAAGCCGAGCATGGCGACGCTGATGATCATGTAGGCGAAGTGGTGCCACTGCGCGACCGAAAGCACCCGCATCAGGGCGATCTCGTAGGCGATGCCCACCGCGCTGACGAGCAGGATCGCGAGGTGGAGCGCCAGACGTTCCCGTCCGGGTGTCACTCGTTTCGCGTGAACGGTACGAAGCGGACGGGCATCAGGCTGCGCTGGACGATGCGTCCATCCAGGTGCTTCTCGATCAGCATCAGCATCTGTACCTGCAGAGGCGGACCGACCGGGATCACCATTCGCGCCCCCGGCTGGAGCTGCTCGAGAAGCGGCGGCGGGATGTGGCTGGCCGCGGCCGTGACGATGATCCCCTGGAAGGGCGCCTTCTCCTCCCAGCCGTAGTACCCGTCGCCCCGCCGCACCTCGACGTTGTCGTAGCCCAAGCGCCGCAGCCGCTCCCGCGCGTCCTCGGCGAGGGGCTCGACGATCTCGATTGTGAGGACCTTTCCGACGATCTCGGCCAACACGGCTGCCTGGTAGCCGGATCCCGTCCCGATCTCCAGGACCCTGTCGTCCGGCCCGACCTGGAGGAGCTCGGTCATGGCCGCGACGATGTAGGGCTGAGAGATGGTCTGGCCGTGTCCGATTGGCAGCGGCCGGTCGGCGTAGGCCAATTCGAGGAGATCGGGGGGGACGAAGAGGTGTCGCGGAACCGTCCGCATCGCGCCGAGGACGCGCCCGTCTTCCACGGCATACTCACCGAGGGCGGGGGAGGCGATCTGCTCGCGCACCATCCGCTCCCGGGCCTCGCGGAACGCGTCCCCTTCCTGGACCGGCGGGGCGACGACCGGTCCCGAGACGAAGAGGATGCCGAGGGCGGCGGGCAACAGCCGGCTGATCGGTCCCTCTGCGAATCGCTGCACGGACACCCTCCCGCCCTGCTCACCTCGTGTCCTACGCTCGTTTACATATATTATCATTGGGATAATAGTGTATCTCTTGGTTCTCGTCGCCTTTGGGGGAGGCTGGAGATGGAGGATGGGAGAGAAACCGAGTCGGGCGCGCCGCCGGAGCTGGAGGGGCTGCTGCAGCTGGAGCGTGCGGTCGCCAAGGAGCACGTGGCCTATCGCCGCGCGCTCGCTGCCGGCGTGGCCGTCTCCATCGCGCTTCACATCGTCGTGCTTCTGGTCGTTCTTCCGCGCTTCTCGGCTCGCATCTCGGCGACCCTGGAAACGCCGACCGAGCTCGTACGCCTGCCACCTGCGGAGGATGCCTACGAGATTGTGCCTCCCGCGGTGGAGCTGCCGGACCTTCCACCACTGATCCTTCGTCCTGCCGTGCCGACGGTGGCGTCGGTGGCGCCGGTCGAGGAGCCCGAGTGGGTCCCCCCGTTCATCCCGCACGACACGCCGCCGAAGCTGATGAACGCCGGCGAGCTCGTTCGCTTGCTGGAGGCGGAGTACCTGACCGAGCTCAAGGAGGAGGGCATCGAGGGCGTCGAGGGCGTCGTGCTTCTGTGGCTGTTCGTCGACGAGACGGGGAGGCCGGTCAAGCTACAGCTTCGACGATCCAGCGGGTTTCAGTCGCTGGACCGGATCGCGCAGGACGTCGCCGATCAGATGAGGTTCCGGCCGGCGTACAATCAGAATCGGCCGGTGGGCGTGTGGGCCGCGCAGCAGATTCGCTTCGAGTTCCAGTTCGCCGATCGTCCGGAGGAGGGTCAGGCGACCTCCGCCGATCCGAGCTGACCGGCGTCACTCGCTGGCAGCGGCTGCCAGCTTCTCCGGTGCAGCGGCCGCCAGCTTCTCCGGAGCATCGGTGGCCTGCTTGTCGGGAGCATGGACCGGATCGGGCGGTGCGCGTGGCTCAGCCGGCTCCCCCGCAACGCCGTGCCTTGCCGCTGATCCCACGAGGGTCCGCGCGCCCGGGTGAGCCGCGCGCCCATCAGGCTGAGCCGCCCGTGTGTCAGGCTGAGCCGCCCGTGTGTGCGCTGTGGCAGGAAGACGGATCCGGAAGGTGGCGCCGCGGCCGCCTTCGCTCTCGACGGCGATCTCTCCGCCGTGTGCCTCGACGATCTCTTTGGCGATTGCCAGGCCGATCCCGCTGCCCTTGGCGCGCACGCCGTTCTCGCCCTGGTAGTACATGTCGAACACGTGGGGCAACTCGTCTGCCGGGATACCGACGCCCGAGTCGGAGACCTCGATCACGACCCTCTCGCCGCGCACCGGCTGACCGGGTCTTTCCACCGAATCGTCGGGGCGGATCCTGACGGAGATCCGGCCGCCGGCTTCCGTGAACTTGAAGGAGTTTCCCAGGAGATTGCTCAGCACCTCGTTGCGGAGCCTGTCGATGTCCGCGTAGATGGTCCGGGGAGCCTTCGGGTCGAGCTCGAACGAGAGCCGAATGCCCTTCTGCCTGGCGAGCGCTTCGAAAGCGCGCTTGAGGCTCGTGCAGAGGTCCACCACGTAGAGCTCCTCGATCTGGATCCGATAGGCCCCCGCCTCGTAACGGCTCAGGTCGACCAGTTGGTTCACCTGCTCGAGCAGCACGCCCACCTGCTCCTCCATTGCGCCGAGCACGCCGCGTTGCTCCTCGCTGAGGCCGCCATAGGTCCCTTCCTGCAACATCTCCGCGTAGCCGCCCAGGACGTT
>DAOVWI010000146.1 GCA_030636765.1 Gemmatimonadales bacterium | reverse complement strand
GCGGGTCTGGTGGACAACTCGATGACCAAGGCCGTGACGAAGATTCCGATTCTGGGGGACATCCCGATTTTGGGCTACCTGTTCCGCTCCGAGGAGTTTCGGCGTAACCGCACGGAGTTGCTGGTGCTGGTGACGCCGCACCTGGTGGGGCCGCTGGACGAGGCGCCGCCGGTGCCCACGGGCGAGCCGGACAGTTGGGGGCAGGACAAGGCGCTCAAGGAGTTCGACGACGACGCCCCGTACGACTGGAAGCAGCCGTGGGGGCTGGAGGGCCAGGCCCAGCGGGCCCAGCAGCAGTAGCGAACCGAGACTAGAGAGAGAGCCGAGAAGTGAGGAGTCCTAGCATGCGGAAGTTCAGGAGCCAGATCCGAAATCGAGTGCGCGAGGAGCAGGGCGCGACGCTGGTCCTGGTCGCACTCAGCCTCAGCGTGCTGCTCGGCATGGCCGCGTTGGCCGTGGACACGGGCATGCTGCTTACCGCCCGCACCGAGTCGCAGCGGGTCGTGGACGCGGCGGCGCTTGCTGGAGCGGGATCGCTGATCCTCGCTCCCGGTGACGAGGATCTCGCCAGGCAGACGGCCATCGACTACGCGGCACAGAACGACGTGCGCGGCACGATCGCCGATGTGCAGCCGGGGGACGTGGATGTGGACCTCGTGAACGACCGGGTCCGCGTCCGGATGTTCAGGACAGCTGAGCGCGGGAACCCGATCGAGACGTTCTTCGCGCGCATCCTCGGGGTGGACGAAAGCGGCGTGGCTACGGTGGCGGCGGCCGAGGCCTTTCCGGGAGGCGCCGTCTTCTGCCCGCTGCCCATCACTATGCCCGATCGGTGGATCAACTACGGGTCCGACGAGTGGGATCCGGAGGGCGAAGGCGACTACTACATACGGCCCGGCCAAGAAGCAAGCGTCGCGTACACGGCAAACGACATCGGCTGGCGCTTCAACCTCTTCCCCTCCCAGGGCGGCACGAACCCGGGGCAGGACAACAACACCCAAGGCGATCGGTTCGAACCCGGCTTTTACTTCCCGTGGCTTCCCCAAGCCTTCAGCGGCACGCCCCAGATCCAGCAGCGCATCGTCGGCTGCCTGAATGACGAGACGATCGCGATCGGCGACCCGATGTGGCACGAGACGGGGAACAAGCAGGCGATCGAGCAGGCGTTCGAGGAGCTGATCGCCCTGTACCAGGACGAGCATTACGACACCGAGTGCAACTGCATCCTCGACGGCCAAGACAACCGGGTCACCGGGAGCCTGCGGACCCGCCCCATTCCGGTGTTTGAGCCTCCGTCACACACCATGGTGGGGTCGGGGCCGCACTTCGAAGTGAGCAACTTCGCCGGCGTTTGGATCGAGAGCATCGACGACGGTCCTCCGGGCACACGGAACGTGTGGGCCCGCTTCATGGGCTTCACCGGCCTCGCCTACGCGGGCGGCGGCACGGGAGGCGGACCGGGCTCGATGATCAAGGCGCTGCGGCTCGTCGAGTGACGGCACGCGGCACGTAACCGAAACCCAGGACTGAAGAGGCAATGGTGGCTGGCAAGAGCTCGAAGAACGGGTCTTCCGTACCCAGCGCCCTGATCTCGCGCGACAGTGAGTTTCGCGACTCGCTAGTGGAGATCCTGCAGGCGCGTCCCGACCTCATCTCGCTGGACGTCGAGATCACGGTGCCGTTCATGGAGATCTCCGACAAGGAGCTGAGCGATCTCCGCGTTATGGGCCCGGAGATCGTCTTCCTGGACCTGGAGGACGATCCGCACATCGGCCTCAAGTTCGCGCAGTACCTCAGCGAGTCCGTAGAGGTGCGGACGCTCGTGGGAGTGGGACCCGAGCTCTCGAACGAACTGCTTCTTCAGGCCATGCAGGCCGGCATCGCCGAGTACCTGCCGAAGCCGATCACGGCCGAGTCCCTGAACGGGGTGATCGATCGCCTCTGGCGACGGTCGGGGCGCAAGGCCAGCGCGGAGGAACGGGCGCCGGGGAAGTTGACCGCCGTCTTCAGCCCGAAGGGCGGCTCCGGCTCGACCACGCTCGCGGTGAACCTGGCCGTTCAGATCAACCGGTTGACGCGCGAGAAGACGCTCATACTGGACCTGGACCTCGAGCTCGGTGAGACGGCGCTACACCTCGGGATCGAGCCGCGGTTCAGCGTCGTGGACCTCCTACGGAACTTCCACCGTGCCGATTCAGGGCTGCTCGCCTCCTACATCGAGCGGCACGAGTCGGGCGTCGAGGTGCTCGCCGCGCCGATCAAGCCGGCTGACGTAGAGATGGTCAGCGAGGATCAGATCCGGAAGATCCTCCACTTCCTGAAGCGCCACTACGATTTCATCATCGTCGATACGCCCAAGTCATTTGGCGCGTCCACGCTCGCCGCTTTCGAGGCGGCTGACCAGATGTACCTGCTCACGGCGGCCGATCTTCCGTCCCTGCGGAACATGATGCGTTGTCTGCCGCTGCTGCAGAGTCTCGATCCCCGGCGGGGCCCCGAGTGGTTGCGCCTCATCGTCAACCGCTACGAGTCGAAGGGAATGATCTCGCTCTCCGAGGTGGAGAGCATGCTCGGAATGAAGGTCTTCTGGACCCTTCGCAACGACTACGAGGCGGTCCTCCTATCGGCGAACACCGGCCAGCCGATCGTGCTGAGCGGAGGCTCGGACTTCGCGCGGGACGTCCGAGCTCTCGGGGCCGAGGTGACAGGGGTCAAGAGCCTCAAGGACGCGCCGAAGAATTGGCTGAGGAACGTCGTGGGCAAGCCGCTCAGAAACATGAAGATGCCCACCCTGGCCGGTGCCGGGGTGCAGCAGGAGGCGATCGCGCATGAATGAGCCGAACGGAGGACCGATGGGTCCGGCCAGGGGTGAGCCGGGCGAGGTGGACCTGCTGCCTTGGGAGCGAAGGGCCTCGGCCCCCGAGCCGGAGGCGTCGCCGCGGCGGATGCCTCAGCCGGACGAGCACTCTCACCTCCAGGAGATCAAGTCGCAGGTTCACCGCAAGCTTCTCGAGCGGATCAATCTGTCGAACATCGAGGAGCTGGACCGCGAGTCGGTCGTCTTCGAGATCAAGAAGGTCGTCCGCAGCCTGCTCTCGGAGCAGGCGCTCCCCCTCAATCTGCACGAGCGGGAGGAGCTGGTCGATCAAGTTCTGGACGAGATCTTTGGCCTCGGGCCGCTGGAGCCGCTGATCAAGGATCCGACGATCTCCGATATCCTCGTGAACACCTACGATCGGGTCTTCATCGAGCGGGACGGCAAGATCGAGAAGAGCGACGTCCGCTTCAAGGACGATCGACACCTTCTCCAGGTGATCGACAGGATCGTCTCGGCGGTGGGCCGCCGGATCGACGACTCCTCGCCGCTGGTGGACGCCCGGCTTGCGGATGGCTCGCGTGTCAACGCGATCATCCCGCCGCTGGCGCTCGATGGCCCGCATGTCTCCATCCGGAAGTTCCGCAGAGACGTGCTCTGCGCCGATGACATGCTCGGAAACGAGACGCTCACCGAACCGATGCTCGTGTTCCTGAAGGGAGTCGTGGCCTCTCGGCTGAACGTGCTCATCTCGGGAGGCACGGGTGCCGGAAAGACGACCTTCCTGAACGTGCTTTCGGGCTTCATCCCCAAGACCGAGCGGATCGTGACGATCGAGGATTCGGCCGAGCTGCAGCTCCGGCAGCCGCACGTCGTCCGGCTCGAGACGCGGCCCGCGAACATCGAGGGAGTTGGAGAGATCCCGCTGCGGATGCTGGTGATCAACTCCCTCCGGATGCGGCCCGACCGGATCATCGTGGGTGAGGTGAGAGGATCGGAAGCGATCGACATGCTGCAGGCCATGAACACCGGCCACGACGGCTCGCTTACGACACTGCACGCGAACAGCCCTCGTGACGCGCTGACCCGTCTCGAGACGATGATCTCGATGGCGGGCCTCCACCTGCCCGAGAAAGGCATGCGCCAGCAGATTGCGAGCGCGATCGACATCGTGATCCAGGTTGTCCGCCTCGCCGATGGTAAGCGGAAGATCATGATGATCTCCGAGATCGTCGGAATGGAGGGCGACATCATCACGATGCAGGATCTCTTCGTGTACGAGCGCGAAGGCCTCGACGGAGAGGGCAACGTCATCGGGCGCTTCCGGGCGACCGGGATCCGGCCACGCTGCGCCGATCGTCTTCAGCAGTTCGGGGTCGATTTGGCGGGCACGCTGTTCTCCGAGGTCGATCCGCGGCTCACCGCCATCCGGGGTGGAGCATGAGCCTTCCAGCCGGAAGCTGGCCGGGGGCGATCCTCGGCTTCGTCGCGGTCTCCCTCGCGGTTGTCACCCTCGCGCTCATCTGGGAGGCGGTCCAGGAATGGAAGCGCCGACGGGCGGTGGCCGAGCAGATCAAGCAGCTCTCCCAGGCCGACCTGGGGGGAGGAGGCTCGCGAGAGATCTCGGCCGCGCTGCTTCGCGAGGGTGAGAGTCATGAGCTGAGATGGCTCCAGCCGATCGTGGCGCGGTTTCCGCAGCGGCGGGACATTCAGCACCTGCTCGAGCAGGGCGACCTCTCGTGGAGCGTCGGGACGTTCCTCCTGGTGACCGGCGGTCTGGGTGTGGCGTTCGGCCTGGCCGGGACGTTCCTGATGTCGGGCCGCCTCATCCCCCTCCTCTTCGTGGCCGGCGGGGCTTCCCTTCCGTACTTCTATGTCCGCCGACGCCGAACGAAGCGCATCGCGGAGTTTGAGAAGCAGTTCCCCGAAGCTATCGACCTGCTCGGACGCTCGATCCGGGCCGGCCACGCACTGAACAGCGGGCTGGAAGTGATCGCCGAGGAGCTTCCCAAGCCGGTTTCCGAGGAGTTCCGGCAGGTGTTCGAGGAGCAGAAGTTCGGCCTTCCGCTTCGCGATTCCCTGATGGCCATGGCCGACCGGGTTCCCCTCGTAGATACGCGGATCTTCGTGACCGCGGTGCTCATCCAGAGGGAATCGGGCGGCAGTCTGGCCGAGATTCTCGACAATATCTCGTACACCATTCGTGAGCGCTTCAAGATCCATCGCCAGCTCAAGGTCTATACGGCGCAGGGTCGGCTGACGGGCTACCTGCTCGCCGTCCTGCCCATCGCCATGGGCGTGATCCTCTACACGGTCAGTCCCGAGTACATGAGCGTCCTGTTCGAGGAGTCGGCGGGGCGGTTGGCGCTCGGCTTCGCCGGGGTGCTCCAGATCGTGGGCTACTTCGTAATACGCAAAATCATCGACATCGATATCTGATGATCTACTTCGTCATGGTCCTGTCCGCGGTTTCCGTGTCGCTGATCATTGTCTCGATCGCGAACTTCGTCCCCTCGCGTCCTGCCGTCGTGGACCGGCGTGTCGCCTCCCTCCAGGCCGGTGGACGGCTCCGTGATCTGGTGGACCGCCGCCGCCGACAGGTGAAGCGCGAGCGCCTCGCCGATCTCGTGGAGGCGATGGGCAGGCGCATGGGGCAGATCAAGGACGAGCGCCGCATGCGTGCCCGCCTC
>DAOVWI010000122.1 GCA_030636765.1 Gemmatimonadales bacterium | reverse complement strand
TGGTCCGGTTGCTACGCCGTCTGCTCAGCATCTCGGTCGCGTTCTGGCTCCTCTGGCAGCTTGCCCATACGTGGGAGTTGGCGAGGGTGGCCTCGATGGCGGTGGCCGCGTGGATCGTGACCCTGGCGTTTCCATTGAGCGGTTTCCTAGTCGACATGCTCCGGATCGTGTCGGAGCGCATCGCGCCACGCACCGAGACCTCTTTCGACGACACCGCGTTTCCGCTCATTCACACGATCGTCCGGATCCTTCTCGTCCTGGGCGCCGGACTGGTCGCCCTGGAGTCCGTCGGCATCCGCGTGACCCCGCTGCTCGCCGGCGCCGGCATCGCCGGCCTCGCGATCTCGCTTGCCGCGAAGGACACGCTCTCGAATCTCATCGCCGGAGTGCTCCTCGTGGTCGACCGGCCGTTCAAGGTGGGCGATCGGGTCGAAATCTGGTCGGCTCCCAAAGAGACCGCCACGTGGGGAGACGTAATCGAGATCGGCTTGCGCGCGACGAAGGTCCAGACGACGGACAACCTGATCGTGGTCGTACCGAACAATGAGATCATGCGGCGCGACATCATCAACTACACGGCGTCCGGCCCGCACGTCAGGCTCCGCATCCCGATCGGGATCGCCTACGATGCCGACACGGAGCTCGCGAAAAGGCTCATCCTCCAGGCGATCGACGAGACCCCTGGCGTACAGCCTGAGCCGGAGCCGGTCGTCATCGTGCGGAGCTTCGGGGCCTCGGCCGTGAAGCTCGAAGCCAGGTTGTGGATGGACGACGTCAGGCAGCGGCGTGCGATCGGCGACACGGTGACCGAGCGTGTGAAGCAGCTGTTCGACGAACACGGCGTCGAGATCCCCTACCCGAAGCGCGACATCTACATACGCGGCAGGCCGGGGGACGGGGCGACCCAACCTTTCGGCGGCGGGTAGAAGGCGCGCATGACGTCCTCGACTCTTGCTGGCGGCCTGCTGGCCGGCCTGCTTCTCGCCTCCGCGGTCGGGCGCGCGACGGCTCAGAGCGCCGTGGCGGTGCCGGCTCAGAGCGTTGTGGGCGTGCCGGCTCGAAGCGCGGCGACGGCGGAGATCGGCGTGATCGAGACCGTCGATCCCGCGAGTGGCCGGCGATCGCTGCACGTTTTGGAGGGACTGGGGCATGCCGAGGTCCGTGCCGTTCAGCGAGAGCTCGCGCGCTCCGGGTTCGAGGCGTCGTGGCGGGCGGGCGAGCTGGACGCGTTCACGCGGGGAGCGCTCCAGCGCTTCCAGACGCAGCGAGGCCTCGCGGTGTGCGCCTGTGTCACGATCGAGACGTTGATCGAGCTCGGGATCCCGACGCGGATCGTGCAGACGATCGTCTTGGAAGCCGCCCCGCTCCCGGAAGCCGCTCCCGGCTCTCAGGCGGGAGGGACACCTGAGGAGGCGGCCGCCGAATACGTCGAGTACGGCAGCTACTACCCGTACGGCGTCGCGTACCTGGTTCCGTTCACCCCGTATCCGCACGATCCAGGCGGGCACCCGGGCGCGCATCCGCGCGACCCGCACGGCCAACCCACGTTTCATCCGGGCGGGCACTTGGGGGCAGGCCTCGTCCCCGCTGCGGGCCGTTCGCCCGCCATGATGCCGCGGCCGGCGCCCTTCGCACGAGTGAGCGCGCCTCGCAACGTCGTGCGCGGGAGCTGAGATGAGGCTTCCGGTCATGTCGATCCAGCGACCCGTGCTCACCGCGATGATGAGCGCCGGATTGATCCTGTTCGGCGTGATCGGCTTCAGCCGGTTGCCCGTGCGCCAGTACCCGGACGTGGACTCTCCGATCGTCTCTGTGACCACCGTGCTTCGAGGGGCGAACCCGCGGGTGATCGAGACCACGGTCACGGACGTGCTCGAGGAGGAACTGAGCACGATCCCCGGCATCCGGACGCTGACGAGCTCCAGCGCGGAGCAGGTCAGCAACATCACGATCGAGTTCACGCTCTCGCGCGGCCTGGAGGAGGCCGCACAGGACGTTCGCGACAAGGTGTCGCGAGTTCGAGGCCGCCTGCCGCAGGAGATCGAGGAGCCGATCGTCGCCAAACAGGACTCCGACGCTCAGCCGTTCATGTGGATCGCGCTCTCCGGGGAGAACTACGACCTCATCCAGCTTTCCGTGATCGCCGACCGCGTGGTCAAGACCCGGCTTCAGGCGCTGGACGGCGTAGGTCGGGCGCAGATCTTCGGGGAGCGGCGGCCCTCGATGCGCGTCTGGCTTTCCGCCTCGGAGCTCGTGGCCCGCAGCCTGACCGTCCAGGACGTGGAGGCGGCGATCCGCAGCCGAAACGTGGAGGTCCCGGCGGGCCGGATCGAGTCACAGCGCCGCGAGTTCACTGTCAGGGCGCTCGGGGAGCTCAAGACGCCGGATGGGTTCGGGAGGATGGTGGTCTCGAGTCAGGACGGGCAGCTGGTCCGGCTACGGGATCTGGCGCGCGTCGAGCTGGGGCCGGAGAGCGACCGCGCCATCCTGCGCTACAAGGGAAGGACCGCCATCGCGATCGGGGTGGTCCGCCAGTCGAAGGCCAACCTGATCAAGGTATCGGACCGCATTCTGGCCGAGTTGCCGAAGATCGAGCAGGAGCTTCCGCCGGGCGTCGAGCTCAACGTCGGCTTCGACAGGTCCATCTTCGTCCGCCGCTCGATCGAGGAGGCCCAGGGCACCCTCCTCCTGGCCGGCCTCCTGGTCGTGGCGATCATCTTCGTCTTCCTGCGCAACGTGAGAGCCACGATCATCCCGGGCCTGGCGATCCCGACCTCGATCATCGCGGCCTTTGGGGTCATGTACATCCTCGGCTTCACGATCAACAACCTGACGCTGCTCGCCCTCATCCTCGCCATCGGGATCGTGGTAGACGATGCGATCATCGTGATGGAGAACGCCTACCGGCATCAGGAGGAGCTGGGCGAGTCGCCGACGGATGCCGCCATGAGAGGCACGAGCGAGATCGCGTTCGCGGTCATCGCGACGACGATAGCCCTGGTGGCTGTCTTCTCGCCGCTCGCCTTTCTGCGTGGAACCACCGGCAGGCTGTTCAGCGAGTTCGGCCTCACGATGGCAGGCGCCGTCATCGTGTCGAGCTTCGTCGCCCTCACCCTCACCCCGATGCTGAGCGCAAAGCTCCTGCGGGTCCCGAAGAGCCACGGTAGGCTCTTCAACTTCTTCGATGGGGTCTTCCTGCGGATCGCCGATTGGTACAAGACAAGCCTGGCCTGGGCGGTGCGCCACCGCCGGTACGTGGTCGGTGGTGCCTTCGCCACGGTCTTTCTGGCTGTCTTCGTGTTCAAGAGCCTGAAGCGCGAATTCGTGCCGCCGGAAGACCAGGGCTACTTCGTGGCCATCACCGTGGCGCCGGAGGGCGCGTCCCTCGAATACACCGACGAGTATCAGCGGCGCATCGAGGCCATTCTCTTGAATGTGCCCGAGATCGAGCATCTGTTCAGCGTGATCGGCTGGGGCGGGCAGGTGAACAGTGGCATTGCCTTCGCCCGCTTATCGGACTGGGATGAGCGCGACCGATCGGTGCAGGAGATCATCTCGGAAGTCCAGCCTCAGCTCTTCGGGATTCCGGGAGTCTTCGTCTTCGCGAACAACCCGCCCGCGTTCGGCTGGGGCAGTCCGGTGAATTTCGTCGTCCGCAATCCGGACTTCGATTCCCTGGGCGTCGGGATGGATCGTCTCGTGGGGAGGGCGCGTCAGATCCCCGGGCTGATCAACGTCGACACCAATCTCCGCATCAACAAGCCTGAGCTCACGGTGATCTACGACCGAGACCGGGCGGAGGATCTGGGCGTGCCGATCGCCGACGTGGCGCACACGCTCCAAACGATGCTCGGGGGGCGGGAGGTCAGCACGTTCACCCAGGAGAACAAGCTCTACGACGTCATCGTTCAGATGTCGCCCGACGCTCGGGCCACGCCGAGCGACATGACGAGCCTCTACGTTCGGGGAAGGGATGGCTCTCTGGTGAGTCTCGACGCTCTGGTGAGGGTCGAAGAGACGCTGAGCCCGCGTCAGCTGAACCACTACTCGAGGGTGCGCTCCTTCACGCTTACCGGGAATCTGGCCCCGGGGTTCACGCTCGGGGAGGCATTGGATTCCCTGAATGTGGCCGCCGCCCAGGTCCTGCCTCGCGGGAGCACGACAGCGCTGGCGGGCGACTCGCGAGAGTTGGAGGAGAGCGGCTCCGCCCTTCTGTTCACGTTCATCCTGGCGCTCGTCGTGGTCTACATGGTGCTGGCGTCCCAGTTCGAGTCATTGGTACATCCGTTCACGATCCTGCTCTCCGTGCCGCTCGCGGTGACAGGCGCGTTGCTCACGCTTCTGGTCGCCGGCTCCACGCTCAACCTCTTCAGCCAGATCGGGATGGTGCTCCTGATAGGCCTCTCGACGAAGAACTCGATCCTGCTCGTCGAGTACGGGAACCAGCTGAAGGAACGCGGCCTGGACACGATGGAGGCGATCCTGGAGGCGGGCCGGATTCGCCTACGGCCGATCCTGATGACTTCCGTCGCGACGATCAGCGCCATTATCCCGATCGCCCTCGGCCTTGGCGCCGGCTCGGCCAGCCGGCGCCCGCTGGGGTATGCGATCCTCGGAGGGATGATCGTTTCGACGACATTGACATTGTACCTGGTACCGGTCGTCTACATCCTGCTCGATGGCTTGCTTGTCCGGCTCCGAACCCGAAAGGGAGCGCCGGCGCTCGAGCCTGCGGAGGCTGGATGAGAACGATACGGAGTGAGTTGGCAGCCGTGGCGTTGCTGGGATTCGGCGCGGCCGCCTGCAGCGCGGAGTCGAGCGAGGGCACGGCGGGAGGCGCCCCGCCGCCGGGCATGCCCGTGGAGGTGGCCGTCGCCCGAGAACAGAGCGTCGTGGAATCGATCAACGCCACGGGCCAGATCGAGGCCGTGCAGTCGATCGAGCTCCGGCCGGAGATCGAGGGCCGGCTCGTGGAGATCCTGGTCCGAGAGGGCACGGAGGTGCGGCGCGGCACGCCGCTGTTCAGAGTGGACGATGCCCAGCTGCGGGCGCAGGTCGCCCGGCTCGAGGCGGAGAGGGACCTGGCCGCACAGGTGCTCGCCCGCACGCGAGCCCTGATCGAGGAGCAGGCCACCTCGCCGGCCAACCTGGACGTGGCCGAGGCGAGCGCACGGAGCACGCAGGCGCAGCTGGACCTTCAGCAGCTTCGCCTCGATCGGACGGTGGTGCGCGCGCCCTTCTCGGGGGTCGTCGGGGAGCGCTTTGTCAGCCTGGGCGATTACGTGTCCACCGCCACTCGCCTGACGACGCTTCAGACCGTGGATCCGCAGCGGGCCGCCTTCCAGGTGCCCGAGCGCTATGCCGAGGCCCTGGCGGTGGGTCAGATGTTGACGCTCCGGGTCGCCGCCATGAGGGAGCGGGAGTTCAGCGGCGTCGTGGAGTTCGTGGACCCGGTGGTGAAGCTTCCGAGCCGCACCATCACCGTGAAGGCCAGCGTCCCGAACCCGACACGCCGGCTGAAGCCGGGGATGTTCATCGAGGTCGATTTGGCGATGGATGAGCGGCCGAGCGCCGTAGTCGTGCCGGAGGACGCGATCCTCCCGCTCTCGGGCGCGGATTACGTCTGGGCGGTCACCGAGGGTCAGGCCACGCGGCGGCAGGTCGAACTCGGCGTCCGCACGCCCGGCTTCGTCGAGCTGCGGGCCGGCGTCGCCGCCGGGGACACGGTCGTCGTGGGCGGCCTCGAGCGGCTGGCCGAGGGTACGCCCGTCATGGCCATACTGGTGGAGCGCGGCGGACCTTCCAATCCCGCTCCGTAGGCGCCGGCCGTCAGGAGTCCTCGCTCAAGTAGCGCTCTGGGATCTCACGGCCCTCGCGCTCCAGATCCCATAGGATGTTCACAATCCACCAGCGCTTCCCGTCCCAGAACAGCTGTATGCTGTTGATTCCACGCTGGACCGGGTCGGCATCCTCCTCGAGCCTGCTCTCGTATGTGCTGAAGATGTGGGCGATGTTGCCGAAACGCTCAGCTACGCGGCCGATCTCGGCCTCGAAGAACCCGACCTCTTCCAGCTGGGGGCCAGCCCGCGTCACGTACTCCTCGGGCGACCACACCACGTAGCGGATGCTGCCGTCGGGCGTCAAGACGGTCGGCACGAGGTGCGCCCCGGGCAGGAAAAGCGAACGAAAGCGGTTCCAGTCGCGCTCCTGGCCGGCGGGGCCGGAGATCACGTCATACAGCGCGGCGATGATCGCATCGACCGACTCGACGTCGGGGGGATCGGCTTTGAGGGTCCCCTGTGCCCCGAGGGGAGCGGCCGGCCCGACCAGCGCGGCGGCGAGAAGCGTCGCGCGGGCGAACGCCTTCGAGCGCTGCCGACCCGCCACACGTGCTTCGTTCTTCATCGGAGGCTCCGTTCCTATGGTGAGCGTTCAAGTGAGCTCCTGCATATTATCCGTCGCTCGGAGGATCGTCCAAACAGCAGCAGGTCGCTGAGAAACCGTGGTGGGTCGCGCGCATGGGTCTTG
>DAOVWI010000135.1 GCA_030636765.1 Gemmatimonadales bacterium | reverse complement strand
GGGTTCTCGAAGATCTCCCTCCACTCCTTGGGACCCCTTCCGGGGTAGTCGAGCCACAGGACCTGGAACCAGTCGTCGTACGTCTCGATCGACTCGGTCCGCAGGGGCGCCGTCGTCGGCCGGTACGGGTCGTACTGCTCCAGCAGCTCCAGCACTCGACAGTCGCTCGCGCGCAGCCGCTCCAGCTGCTGGGCGTTCATGGCGACATCGGTCACCACGTCGCCCTCGCACGGTACCGGCACGATCGGGAAGAAGTCGACATGCTCCTGGTCCGTCAGCCGGTTCGGCCGCGTCATCACGTTCCAGCTGTCGATGTTGAGGTGCATCGCCGGCCCTTCGTCCCGGAACTTCTTGAAATCCATCGGGGCGTCCACGGTGTTCTGCACCATGAACGGCGCGAACCGCACGGAGAGCTCCTGGAACAGCGCGTGGCGGCGATCGTCCATCCCGTCCAGAGGGGCTTCGTCGCGGTACTCCGGATCCAGGGGATCGCCGTACAGGGAGAAGAGAACGCTCGAGGGCGTCTGACGGATGACCCGCGGCACGTCGAGGGGCACGTAGTGCAGGTACTCGTCCCTCGGGATCGCCTGCGCGGAGGCGCTGCGAGGCGTCGTCAGAAGCGGCGCCAGGATCGCCAACAAGACGGGAACCGCGATGGTAAGAGATCGCCGTGCATTCATTCAATTCTCCTCGGGATGATGAGTGTTCCCGAAAGTGCGGACGGTACGGCGAAGCCGCCAGTGTTACGCGCATGACCGCCAGTGGTCAGCGGTTGCCGACGTGCGAGGTTCGTGAACGACGCGCTTGCCGACGTTCGCCACGTCACGTTCCTTACTTGTGCGAACGAGAGGGGCGCTCGCATGCAGCTTCCGCCCCAGCCATGGTGCCCCAGGCGCGGAGTCGAAGATGCACTTGCTCGATCGGTTGCTTCAGCCATCGGTGACGATCCGCTTCAGTTTCCTTTTCGTCGCGCTCATCCTCATGCTGGCCGTGCCCGTGTTCCTGCCACCCGGGCTGGTCTCGATCAGCTGGCCGACGCTGTTCACGTTGCTGGCCCTGGCCGCTCTGGCCACGGTGGCTCAGGAGCGACGCACGCTGATGATCGGAATCGCGCTCGCGGCACCCTCGATTCTTCTGAGCTGGATCCAGCTGATCATCGGCCCCGCGGAGCCGCTCATCGCCGGGAGGATCTTCGGAGTGCTCTTCCTCCTCTACCTGGCCGGAACTCTTCTCCGCCACATCCTGCGTACCACCCAGGTGACCACCGAAGCCCTCTTCGCCGTGGCGAGCGTCTATCTGCTCTTCGCTCTGATCTGGGCCATGGCGTACGGCATCACCGAGACGCTGGATCCGCAGGCGTTCTCCGTTCCGCGCGGAGGGGAGGAACCCGGGTGGATGAGCGGAGAGACGGGGAAAAGTGACGGCCACCTCACCTACTTCAGCTTCGTCACGCTCACCACGCTCGGCTACGGAGACATTGCCCCCGCGTCCGACCTGGCGCGCTTGCTGGCGATGATGGAGGCAACGCTCGGCCAGCTCTTCCTGGTGATCATCGTGGCCCGCCTGGTCGGCATCCACGCGACGCAGCAACGAAGCTAACCACCCTCAGGAAGGAATCCATGCCATCCTCGGCCCAACGCTTCCGCCTGGCTCCCCTGGTTTCTTCAGCGACCTGCCTGGCCGGCCTGCTCCTCATGGGAGCATGCACGGTCGGACCCGACTACGTGCAGCCGCTCGCGCCGACGCCCGACCTCTGGTCGGCCGCGGTGGCCGGTGAGCTCTCGAAGGACGAGCCCGACATCGAGCGCTGGTGGACGGCGCTCGGCGACTCCGTGCTCACGGAGCTTATCCGACAGGCCGAGATCTCCAGCCTCGATGTGGCCGCCGCGGTGGCCCGAGTGCGGGAGGCACGGGCCCTCCGGGGCATCGCCACGGGCGATAATCTGCCGTCACTGACGCTGAGCGGCGCGTACTCCCGCACGAGAATCAGCGAGAACGCGACGCAGTTCCCGGAGGGCGAGCCGGGTGAGGGAGAGGACGGTGAAGGACCTGCGTTCGAGAACCCAGCCGACTTCTGGTCGGTCGGGTTCGACGCGAGCTGGGAGATCGACGTCTTCGGCCGCATCAGACGACAGGTCGAGGCGGCTACCGCCGAGTTCCAGGCTTCGATCGAGGATTATCGTGACGTGCTCGTCACCCTGTACGCGGAGGTCGCCGCCTCGTACATCGACGTGCGATCTTCTCAGGCACGGATCGCGTTCGCGCGCTCCAACGCAGAAGGCCAGCGCCGGAGTCTTCAGCTCACACGCGATCGTTTTGGCGCCGGGCTGACGTCGGCGCTCGATGTCTCCCAGGCGGAGTCGAACCTGGCGAACACGGAGGCCGCAATACCCTCCCTGGAGATCCAGCTCACCTTCGCCAAGAACCGGCTGGCGGTGCTGCTCGGGGAGCCGCCCGGAACGCTGGACGAGCTGCTGGACGCGCCCGCGCCGATCCCCGATCCCAGTGAGGGGATCACGGTCGGGATGCCCGGCGACCTGTTGAGACGGAGGCCGGACATCCGGCGCGCCGAGCGACGGCTGGCCGCCCAGACCGCGCGGGTGGGGGTCGCGACGGCAGATCTCTACCCCCGCTTCTCGATTCTCGGCTTCTTCGGCCTCGAGTCCATCAACTTCAGCGATCTTGGGAACCCGGCCAGCATCGCCTGGGGCATCATCCCGGGCTTCAGCTGGAACATCTTCCAGGGCGGCAAGATCCGGAACCGGATCAAGGTCGAGTACGCACGGACGGACCAGGCCATGGTCGCGTACGAGCTGGTGGTGCTCACCGCCCTCGAGGAAGTGGAAAACTCACTGATCGCGTACGCCAAAGAGCGAATCAGGCGAGAGCGTTTGGCGGACGCCGCCAGAGCCAGCCAGCGCTCCGTCGAGCTCGTCCACACCCAGTACCTCTCCGGCCTTACCAACTTCCAGAACGTGCTCGACACCCAGCGCTTCCTGTTTCAGCAGCAGGACGAGCTCGCGACGAGCGAGGGTCAGGTCGTGCTGAACCTCATCTCCCTCAACAAGGCGCTCGGCGGCGGCTGGGCGCTGGAGGAGCCGACGGCGGAGCGGCTGAGCGCCCGGCCGGCGCAGGAGGAGGGAGGACGATGAAGGGCCTACGACGATACTCTCGCGACGTGGCAGCGCGCGCGGGCGCGCGGATCTTGTCCAGGGCAGCTCTGGCGCTCCTGGCGACCGCTTGCGGGGGGGGAGGCTCGCAGGGGCCGCCGGCTCCCATCGTGACCGTGGCGGCACCCGTGCGACGTGACGTGACGGGATTCGCCGACTTCAACGGAACGACGCGCGCCATCGAGGCCGCGGACGTGCGGGCGCGCGTGCCCGGCATCCTCGAGAGCATCGAGTTCACGCCCAGCGCAGCCGTGAGCGAGGGCGACCTGCTCTTCGTCATCGAGAGGGCTCAGTACCAGGCGGAACGCAACGAGACGGAGGCCGCGCTACGCTCCGCGCACGCGCGGCTCGCCCTGGCCAAATCGGACCTCGAACGCGTCACGAGGGCGGCACGGACGGACGCGGTCAGCGAGCAGGACGTGGACCGGGCCACGGCACAAAGGGACGAGGCGGCGGCACAGGTCCTCTCGGCACAGGCCCGACTGGACAGGGCGGAGCTGGAGCTGGGGTACACGCTCGTTCGCTCGCCGATCGACGGCCAGGTGAGCCGCAATCTGGTGGACGTCGGCAACCTGGTCGGGCTCAGCGAGCCGACGCTCCTCACCACCGTCAACCGGATGGATCCGATCTTCGTGTACTTCGAGGTTCCGGAAATCCTGATCCTGGAGCTGCTGAAGCTGGTCTCGGAGGAAAGACGCGCGGGACTGGCCGAGAGGAGGGCCGAGGCTGAGGAGCCGCCGCCACTCGATGAGAGCCGGCGCGAAGAGGTCGAGAAGGAAACCGAGGGCCGAACGCGGGTGCTCGTCGGGCTGGCCGACGAGGAGGGGTTCTCGCACGAGGGACTCATGGATTACATCGACAACACCGTCAATCCGACCACCGGCACTCTGCAGACGCGCGCCGTGATCCCCAACCCGGACCTACTTCTGTTCCCCGGCATCTTCGTGCGGGCCAGGCTCCTGGGCGGAGCGATACCGAACGCCATCCTCGTGGAGGAGCGGGCCATCGGAAGCGACATCGGCGGCAAGTACGTCTACGTGATCGGCGAGGAGAACGTCGTCGAGCAGCGCTACATCGAGGTCGGCTTCAAGCAGGAGGACGGCACCGTAACGGTGACCGATGGGCTGGAAGGCGACGAGACATACATCGTCGAAGGGCTCCTCCGGGCCCGGCCGGGCCTTCCGGTGAGCCCGATGACGCGCGAGCAGCTGGAGGCGGAGCGGGCCGCAGAGGCGACGGAACAGGCCGGCGAGGAGGAGTAGGCCATGTTCAGCCGCATATTCATCTACCGGCCGGTCTTCGCGATGGTGATCTCCATCTTCATCGTGATCCTCGGGCTGATCTCGATCCCGACCCTCCCGGTCGAGAGCATGCCGGACATCACGCCTCCCACGGTGGAGGTGACGACCAACTTCCCCGGCGCGAACGCAGAGGTGGTGGAGCAGACCGTGGCGCTGCCGATCGAGCAGGAGGTGAACGGCGTGGAGGACATGATCTACATGTCCTCCAAGAGCACCGCGGCGGGCAATATGACGCTCACGGTCAGCTTCGAGATCGGCACGGACGTGGACATGGCAGCGATCCTCACGCAGAACCGCGTGGGATACGCCGAGCCGAAGCTCCCCGAGGAGGTCAAGCGCCAGGGGCTCAAGACGAAGAAGAAGTCCACCAGCCTCACCCTGATGGTGAACCTCATCTCACCGGACGGCCGGTACGACGACGTCTTCATCAGCAACTACGCAACCACCCGCGTGAAGGACGTGCTGGCGCGCGTACCCGGCGTGGGCGAAGTGAGCATGATGGGGGCCAAGGACTTCGGGATGCGGATCTGGCTCGATCCGAACCTGCTGAAGGCGCGCGATCTCACCTCGGACGAGGTGCTATCGGCTCTGAGGGAACAGAACGTTCAGGTGGCAGCGGGCAAGATCGGGCAGCCCCCGAACCCGGCGGGACTGAACTTCGAATACACGATCAGCACGCTGGGCCGCCTGGACACTGTCCAGCAGTTCGAGGGCATCATCGTGAAGGCGGGCCGGGAAGGTGAACTCGTGTATCTGCGCGACGTGGCCCGCGTGGAGCTCGGAGCGCAGGACTACAGCTGGTACGTGGAACTGAACGGACAGCCCAGCGTGGGGCTGTCCGTCTATCAGCTTCCCGGAGCCAACGCGGTGGCGATCGCGGAAGGCGTGCGGACGACGATGGCCGGCCTGGAGGAGAACTTCCCGGAAGGCCTCGAGGCCCGGATCGTGTACGATTCGACGGAGTACATCGAGGCCTCGATCTCCGAGGTCGTCACGACGCTGATCGTGGCCATCCTCCTGGTGATCTTCACCGTTTTCGTCTTCCTGCAGGACTTCCGAACCACCCTCATTCCGTCGGTCACCATCCCGGTGTCTCTCATCGGCACCTTCTTCGCCATGAAGCTGATCGGGATGTCGATCAACAACCTGACTCTGTTCGGTCTCGTCCTGGCGATCGGGATCGTGGTGGACGACTCCATCATGGTCGTGGAGAACACGATGCGCCTGATCGACACCCAGGGGATGAAGGCCAAGGAGGCCACTGCAAAGAGCATGGAGGAGATCGGGGGCGCGATCATCGCGACCACGCTCGTGTTGCTGGCTGTGTTCGTGCCCACCACGATGATGCCCGGGCTCACGGGGCGGCTGTACCAGCAGTTCGCGCTCACGATCTCCGTCGCCACGGTGTTCTCTTCCGTGAACGCGCTCACCCTCAGCCCCGCCCTGTGCGGCATGCTGCTCCGGCCAACGCCGGAAACTCGCGGAAGGATCTTCACGAGGTTCAACGAGATCTTCGATCGTGTGACCCAAAAGTACATGGGC
>DAOVWI010000230.1 GCA_030636765.1 Gemmatimonadales bacterium | reverse complement strand
GCCGTCTACGAGAGATACGTAAAGACGCCGGCGGCCTTCCGCATCTTTGGCGACCGCTACGCCCTCGGCCCCACCTATGAAAGCCTCGGACAGCTCTACGATGAGCGGGGGGACTGGGAGAAGGCGGCTGAGTACTACGCTCGCTTCGTCGAGCTCTGGGAGGCTGCCGACCCCGAGCTGCAGCCCCGCGTCGAGGCCGCGCAGCAGCGGCTGGACGAGATCTTCGCGGAGCGGGGATAGCACAGGTGTTCCATCTGAAGAGCCTCGTCCAGGAAGTTCACCGCCGCTCCCTCTGGCAGGTGGTAGGCATCTACCTCGGCGCTTCCTGGGTCGTGCTCCAGGTCATCGAAACGCTAACCGAGACGGCAGGCCTTCCGGACTGGATCGGCCCGTTCGCGATCGTCCTCCTCCTCATCGGCTTCCCGGTCATGCTCGCGACGGCTTTCATTCAAGAAGGCCTGGCGAAGAGAAGGGAGCGCGAACCGGCCTCTCCGGCGGCAATCGCCGAGGAAGGCGGTGCAGTCCCAGCTCCTCAAGAGTCTTCCACGGGGAGCACCGCAACGGAAGCGGACACGTCCACTTCGCGAGAAACCGAGCAGCTCGCTTCGTCCGGCACCTCCCGGCTCGGTGCGCACCACCGGATCTTCACCTGGCGCAACGCGCTCCTCGGCGGCGTCGCCGCCTTCACCCTTCTGGGCATCGTAACCGCGGCCTGGATCGTAATGCGTACGGCCGGCGTCGGACCGGCGGCCACTCTCGTCGCGCGGGGAGTCCTGGACGAGCGGGACGCGATCATCCTCGCGGACTTTCGGGGTCGGGCCGGCGATTCGGTGATGGCTCAGATCGTCACCGAGGCGCTCCGAGTCGATCTCTCCCAAACCGACGCCGTGCGCCTGGCCGACCCCGCCTTCGTGAACGAAGCGCTTCGGCGTATGGAGCGAGACGGCGGGCGTCTCGACGTGGAGGTCGCGCGAGAGATCGCACTGCGGGAGGGCATCAAGGGGGTCATGGGCGGGGAGATCGGCGCCGTCGGCAGTGGCTACGTGCTCACCGCTCAGCTGGTGGCCCCCGAGAGCGGCGAGATCCTGATTTCCGAGCGCGAGACCGCCGCGGATTCCTCCAAGATCATCGGTGCGATCGACAAACTGTCCCGGAAGGTCCGGCAGCGCATCGGCGGGTCCCTGAGATCGATCCAGAGCAAGCCATCGCTCGAGGGCGTGACGACGGGCAACATCTATGCTCTGAGGAAGTACTCGCAGGCCGTGCGCGCCGTAGACACGGGAAAAGGCCAGCGGGGAATCGCCCTGTTGGAGGAGGCGGTGGAGCTGGACCCCGAATTCGCGATGGCCTGGCGGAAGCTGGGAGCGACGTTGACCGGAGCCGGCGAACAGGAGGCCCGCGCTGTTCAGGCCTACACGCGGGCCTACGAGCATCGTGACCGTCTCACCGAACGCGAACGGTACCTGACGACGGGGATCTACTTCACCTTCGTCACGGAGGAGCCGGAAGCGGCGATCCACGCCTATCAGAGCCTGCTCGAGATCGATCCGGACGACAGCTGGGCGCTGAACAACCTCGGCCTGGTCTACGGAGGAAACCGTGACTTCGATAGAGCCGCTGATCTCTATCGGCGCTCACTGGAAGCGGATTCGACGAACGCGGCGATCCCATATTCCAACCTCGTCGGAACGCTCGTAGCTGCCGGTCGACGAGAGGACGCTGAGAGGGAGCTTGCGGAGTGGTCCGCACGATATCCGGACGCCAACCGGCCCGTCGTGCAAGCGGCGCGGCTGGCTGCACTGAGAGGTGAGCGCGAGACCGCGGTCGAGCGCCTGAGAGAATTGAGGGAGCGCGCCGGCGGAAACCCATACTGGATGGGCGTTGCCGACGAGGGGCTAGCGCAGGTGGCGCTTGCGGAGGGCAGGTTTGTAGAGGGCGAAGCTCACCTCGCCAATCGCCTCGAGACGCTGAGTGACCGAGGCCTCGGGGGCGCCTACCTGGAAGCCGTGGCGTTTCTGGCGCGTGCGCGCGCCGTCGTCTTGGCAGACCTGCCGAATGCAAATCGAGACCTGAGCGCCGCACTCGCCGAGTACCCGCTTGCCGAGATGGAGCTGCTCGATCGTCCCTACGCTCTGCTCGCCACGGCCTTCGCCACTACCCAGGATCCGGAGAAGGCTCGGTCGCTGCTGCAAGAGTTCGAGGATGAGCTGGCACCAGAGTACCGCCGCGGAACCCTGGACAACGCGGCCGAGCGAGCTCGCGGCCAAGTCGCGCTCGCGGAGGGTCGATACGATGAAGCGATCGGTCACTTCCGCCGCTCGGATGAGGGCGTTTGCCGCCTGTGCCCGCTCCCGGGCCTGGCCGCCGCCTATGACGGGGCTGGAGAGAGGGACTCTGCGGTGGCGGTCTATGAGCGGTACGTAAACACTCCCGCTCTAAACCGCCTGATCGGTGACCAGGTCTACCTCGGCGTCACCTACGAACGCCTGGGCCAGCTTCACGACGAGCGCGAGGACTGGGAGAAGGCGGCCGAGTACTACGCCCGATTCGTCGAGCTCTGGCAGGAGGCCGACCCCGAACTCCAACCGCGTGTCGAGGCCGCGCAGAAGCGTCTAGACGAGATCTTCGCGCAGAGGGGCTAGAAGAAGGCTACTGGGAAAAGAGAACGCCCCGACGGCGGTCTCGCAGGAGAAACCACCGGCGGGGCGCCTCGACTCGGCGCTGGAT
>DAOVWI010000143.1 GCA_030636765.1 Gemmatimonadales bacterium | reverse complement strand
GATGAGGCGCTGCATGCGTCCCGGCTCCATCACTATGTTCACGACGCCGACCTGGATCTCACGCATGCGCTCGACCGTGCCCACGCTCTCGATCCGGGTGAGGATGCCCTCGTTCACGAGCCAAGCAGGTGGCTCGAACGCCTGCTCCGCGAGGAACACCATGGCTCGCCGCTGGACCTCCCTCGGCACGAACTCGTAGACCGGTCCCTCCTGGTCGTACGTCTTCCGTGTACGCACGGAGCCGCCGACGTTCGCCGCCACGTGGCCCATGTAGCGGTTCCACTGCTCGAGTACCTGATCGTACAGCTCGTCCAGCTCCGCGTAGTCCTCCCCCTCCTCGTATGTCCAGTCGAAGAGGTTCTGGACGATCCGCTCCAAGTTGGCGATCCCGTACTCGCTCGCCCGCATCGCGTCGTCCCCGATCGCTTCGGTCAGCGAGGTGGGATCGACGGTGCTCGGGTCGCCGAAGCGATAGATCGGGTCGTCGGCGCGTTCGAGGATCCAGCGGTTCAGCGTCGGCTCCTCCGCATCGGGTGTGTTCGCGCCCGGGACCGGCCGGTATCCCCACATGACGGCGTACCGGTCGTACGCGCCGACGCCTGGCATGAAGCAGACGCCCTCGTCTTCCGGCTGGGCGACGTAGTTGAAGCGAGCGTAGTCCATGATCGAGGGCGCCACGCCCTGTGCGCACGTAAAGGAGGCGGAGCGGAGTGAATCGACCGGGACAGCCGAGCTCGCCTTCATGTTGTGGGGCAGGCCCAGCGTATGACCGACCTCGTGCGCCGACACGAAGCGGATCAGCTGGCCCATCACCTCGTCGTCGAACTTCACCGCCCGGGCGTCCGGGTTCGCCGCCGCGGTCTGGATGAAGAACCAGTTGCGCAGGAGGTTGGCGACGTTGTGGTACCACCCGATGTCGGACTCGAGAATCTCTCCGGTGCGAGGATCGTGAACGTGCGGCCCGAACGCGTTCTGGACCTCGGAGGGAAACCACCGGATCACGGAGTAGCGCACGTCCTCGGGGCTGAATTCGGGGTCTTGGTCCGGCGTCGGGGGATCTCTCGCGATGATCGCGTTCTTGAACCCGGCCGCCTCGAACGCCGGCTGCCAGTCCTCCACCCCCTGTTTCAGGTAGGGGCGCCACTTCTCGGGCGTGGCCGGGTCGATGTAATAGACGATCGGCTTCACGGGCTCCACCAGCTCGCCGCGGTGAAAGGCCGCCGTGTCCTTCGGCTCGAGACGCCAGCGCGTGATGTACTGCCGCGTTACCGTCTTCTGCTCGCTCCGGCCGTAGTCGACCTGTGACACCCGGAAAAAGCCGACACGCTCGTCCCACAGCCGCGGCTGCATCGGATTCTCCGGGAGCAGCACCATTGAGTGGTTCATCTCCAGGGAGAGCGTGCCCGTGGAGAGGTTTGCCGGCGGTTGGCTCGCTGAGTACGTGAGGATGACGCGTACCTCGATGTTCCGGGGAAAGCTCTTTGCCCACTCGACGAAGCTTCGACTATCGTCGAGCGTCGTCACCTTGAATTGCTCGCGCAGGGGCCGGCTCAGCCCCAGCATCGGAACGTCCCCCGTGTAGAGCTTCGTCACGTCGATGACGACCGCGCTGCTGTCCTCGCTGATGGCCTCGATGTCGAACGTCTTGACGATCGGCTCGAACGTGGCATTGATGACCGCCTCGTAGATCGGCAGGGAATCGTCGGCCACGATCTCGTGTGAAGTCACCCGCAGAAGAATCCGGTCCTGATGTCTCTGCCAGCGGATGGTCTGGGTGTTGTTCTTCATCCCGCCGAACCCGAGCCGTTGGGCGGTCCGGGCACGCCGCGACACGAGCAGCATCTCACGCCCCAGCATCGAGTCGGGGATCTCGAAGAGGAGCTTCTCATCCACCCGATGAACGACGAAGAGGCCCGAGTCGCTGACCGCCTCCTCCGTCACCACCTCGCCGTACGGCTTGATCTTCTTCTCGTCCTCGCCGTTTCCGGCCTCCTGCTTCGCCGCACCGGCCGACGGGGTCGCCGGCTCGCTCGTGCGAAACCGGACCGAGCATCCGGCCAGGCCGACGAGCAGCAGGCCCGCGGCCACGGCGGCCGCCCGGTGTTTCCCCCGCTTTCCTGACGTCCGGTGCTCCATCGCTCCTCGTCCATTCCGGTTGCATGCCCGCCGGCGCACGGTTACCCGCCGCCGATCGCCGTGGATCCACTTCGCCTCGGATCGGCGGCCATCGAGAACGATCCAGCCGCGTCCCGCAGGACCGCCGCGACGCCTCCGAAGTGCATGGACCTCGAGAACCGGCGGAGGGGGGCGTCGAGCCGTTCCACAGCGAGCCCTTCTTCGTACTCGACCAGAATCTCTCCATCGCCCGTGACGACGTGGAGCCGCGGGTGGTCGACCGCCTCCGCCAGGGGCATTCCCAGCCGAACGTGGTTGAGAAAGACGAGGGCAATCGCGCTCGTGATGCGGCTGGCGCCCGGCGATCCGATCACCAGCACTTCGTCGTCCCGCCGGGCGATCGTGGGCGCCATGTTGGACCGTAGTCGCGTGCCGGGCGGCAGCGTGTGTAGGCCGTCCGGGTTGAGCTCGATCTCACCGAGGCAGTTGTTCATCCAGATCCCGGTCCCTCCCGGCAGCGCTCCCGATCCGTAACCCGCGGAAACCGTGATCGCACACGCGAGCCCGTCGGAATCGACGGCGCTCGTGTGCACCGTAGACGGACTCTCGAGGGCGGATCGAAGCTTCTCCCCGGCGGCGCCCAGAAGCCGCTCGGCCTCGGCGCCGACGTCGTGAGTCTCGGCCGCCAGCTCCTGCCGACACCGGAACACCGCCTTCTGCACCTGGGTCAGTCGCGCGATCTCCGCGGCGGACCAGCCACCGGTCGGGTGTTCTTCGAGAAGGGCGAGGAGCGCCAGGACCGTCGCGCCTCCCAGCGAGGGTGCCGGAGCCGTGGCCACCTCCCATCCGTCGACCACGCTCCGCAGCGGAGTGCGGGTGGCGGCGTCGTAGGCCTCGAGGTCGGCCGCCGTCAGAATGCCGCCGCCGGAGGCCAGGCCCTCGACGATCCGCTGGGCCAGCTCGCCACGGTAGAACGCCCGGGCGCCTCCCTCCGCCACGGCCTGCAGGCTGTCGGCCAGCCCCTCGATATGGACGGACGCGCCGATCTCCAGCAGCCGGCCGTCGGCATCGTGGAGCGTGGCGTAGCTCTGCGGATCCCACCCGAACACGAGCTGGTGCGAGTAGATGAGGTAATCGAAGGACGGCTGTGAGAGGGGGAAACCGTCGCGGGCGTGCTCGTGCGCAGGGCCGAGGATCTCACCCCACGGAAGGCGGCCGTAACGCTTCCACGCCAGCTCGCAGGCGGCCGGTAGCCCGGGCGTGGCGACCGATCCAGGACCGACGGTGGTGGACACCCCTCCGCCGTACTCCATGAGCACCGGGATGCCTCCGCCGCCGAGCCGCCCGGCGGGCAGCCCCCGGCCCGGCATCTCCACGTGCCCGCCGATGACGACCGGCTGCTCGCCTGCGGGCCAGATCGTCAGAAACGCGCTGCCCCCCAGGGAGCACACCCCGGGCTCGGTGACGGTCGAGACGAGCGCGGCGGCAAGGGCCGCATCGACGGCGTTGCCTCCCTGGTCGGCCACGCGCGCGCCGGCCTCGGCGGCCAGCCCGCAGCTCGAGGCGACCGCTACGCTCGGCACGGAGCCTCGCGGTGAGCGGCGGCGGAGCAGACCGGGCTATGTTGGCGTATGACAGAATTATGACGCACGAGACTCTGACGCACGAGAGCATGACCTCCAGGATTCGCACGGGCGAACATCGTACGGCCCCGGGCCCCTCGTGGCCAAGACACGGCTCGTGCCCGCCAGGGCAAGGCGTGTGGCCGGCGTGGTACGGCCCAGGCCGTGCGCGGTCCTTTGCGCGGGTCGCCGTGCTGATGGCCCTGTCCGCCGGAGTGCCCGGCGGTCGGGCACTTGCTCAGCCTGTTCGGGAGTCGGCGCTCCGTCCTCCGAATCCCGACTTCCGGGAGATCTCCCCGCCCGAGGGCGGGCCGTTCTCGGAGATGAACGCTCTCCTGGAGAAGACGCTCTTCAAGGTCGACGTGCTCACCCTGCAGGTACGGGTGAGCGAGGAAACGGCCGCGGAGCTCGCGGGGCTGGTTCGGGGCAGGCAATACTCCAATGAACTCGCCGATTCCGTCGCTGTCCTCGTGCTCCGTGAGCGCGATGCGTGGGCCCGAATCGAGTTTCTGCGGAGCGTGAGCCTGAACCAGCTCGTGGACGGGATTCGGGACAACATGAAGAAGGCCGTGGAAGCCGGTCTGCTGGAAGAGGAGGACTTCACGACGATCACAGCCGCCATGCCGGTCTGGTTCGGTTTTCTCGAGGTGGAGGGCGCTTCCAGGGGCGACGAGATCCTCTACCGCATCCGAAGCGACTCCCTGCGTACGGTGTACCGCACCGCGGGAGAGGAGGTGTTGTTGGATCAGGTGGATGTGGGTGCCGAGCGTCGCATGGCCGTGCTGGGCAGCTATTTTGCGCCGGGTAGCGATTTCCGGAAGCGGCTGATTCGCTCGCTGTTCCGGCAGGATCGGGAAGACGGCTGAGCCCTTGGCCGGTATTCCCGAGCGAGCGGGCATCTCAGCTTGGGCGCGCCGTCTGCGAGGCCGGTTGGCCGCCGCGCGCCGAGCCTTTCGCGGCGCCGGCATCGATCCTACCTTGGACCGCTTTGCATCGTCCAAACCTCCAGGGTTCTTACTCGCTTTGAAGGGACACGAATAGGCACGGATGCTTGGATCGGTAAGAGGGCGCCTCATCATCATCGGGGTGTTGATGTTGCTCTGCGTCTGGTCGCTGATTCCCAAGGAGGGACCGACCGGGGAGCGCGAGTCGGCGCTCAAGCTCGGGCTCGACCTGCAGGGCGGCATGCACCTGGCGGTGGAGATCGACGATCCCGACGGCACGCTTTCGGCCGACGCCAAGGCCGACGCGATCGACCGTACGCTGACCACGATTCGCAACCGGATCGACGAGTTCGGCGTCCGCGAGCCGACGATCCAGAAGATCGGCAACGACCGGATCGTGGTGGAGCTGGCAGGCATCGACGACCCCGATCGCGCCAAGGCGATCGTGGAGCGCACGGCCTTTCTCGAGTTCAAGATCGTCAAGAGCGGTGAGGAATTTCGCCGGGCGCTGCCTCGCATCGACCGGGCAATCGTTCGGGAGATCGGAGCCGAGAACCTGGAGTCCACGCCGATCCTGGAGCCGGAGCCGGAGCCGGAGCCCGGTCTGCCGGAGCTGTTGCGCGGCGCGGACAGCGCGGCGGTCGACGGCGCGGCGGCCGGCGAGACCCCGCCGTCGGAAGAGGACACGGTGGGAGCGGACAGCGCGGCGGCCGACACGACGGAAACCGAGCCGGGCGAGCCGGAGCTGCGGCCGTTGACCGTGCTCCTCCTGGAGAGTGGGCAGGTCGGCCAGTTCCTCGTCCGCGAGCAGGACATCCCGACGGCGGAGCGGTACCTGGAGCTCGAGGGCGTGAAGCAGGCGATTCCGCGTGGCACCGAGCTGCGCTGGTCATCCG
>DAOVWI010000027.1 GCA_030636765.1 Gemmatimonadales bacterium | reverse complement strand
GACGTCGAACGCTGGCCGCAGATCCTGCCTCACTACCGTTACGTGCGCTTCCAGCGCCGTGACGGCTTCGGAAGGGGCCGGGTCGAGATGGGGGCGTACCGCCAGTTCGGACCGCTGCGCTACCCGATCTGGTGGGCGTCGGAGATGGATTCCGATCCCCAAGCCGGCGTCATCCGGTATCGTCACGTGGGCGGCATCACCCGGGGCATGAACGTCGAGTGGCGGATCGAGGAGGCGGACGGCGGTACGCTCCTTTCCATCGTACACGACTGGGAGGGGCGTGGGTGGCCCTTGATCGGCGGATTCGCCGCCAGCCGGGTGATCGGGCCTCATTTCATCCATGTCGTGGCGGGACGGACGCTGGACGGAATCAAGCGAGCGGTCGAGGCCGATGGCGCGTAGACGGGTCGCGATCACGGGCCTCGGCTGCGTGACGCCGATCGGAGAGGGGGCCGACGGCTTGTGGAGCGGCCTTCAGCGTCGTCGGTCCGGGATCGCCTCGATCACGTCCTTCGACGCCAGCCTTTTTCGCACGCGCATCGCGGCGGAGGTGCCCAACTTCAACGTGGCCGACCGGTTCGGTGCGAAGCGGGCGCGGCGGATAGACCGGTACAGCGCCTTCGCTCTCACGTCCACGAGCATGGCGCTGGAGGACGCCGGGCTGGATCCGGGCACAACGGTTCCCGAGCGGGTAGCGGTGCAGATGGGCTCGGCGCTGGGCGGCGTCACGCTCGCGGAAAGCGAGCACGCCAAATACATGGCCGGTGGGATCCGGGCGGTGAACCCGATGCTCGCTCTCTCGGTGTTCGGAGGCGCGGCGAGCTGCAACATCGCGATCGAGTACGGGTTCACGGGTCCGAATTCTACGAATGCGATGAGCTGCGCATCGGGAGCCATCGCGATCGGCCATGCCTATCGGTTGATTCGGGACGGCGAGGCCGACGTGGCGCTGGCGGGCGGCGCCGAGGCCCCGCTCTCACCGCTCTCCTTCGGAGCGTTCGCCATCCTCCGCGCCATGTCGACTCGAAACGGAGACCCCGAGCGCGCGTGCCGGCCGTTCGACCGGGAGCGTGACGGTTTCGTCATGGGCGAGGGCGCCGCCGTGCTCGTGCTGGAAGAGCTGGGAGGCGCGCTCCGGCGCAACGCCAGGATTTACGCCGAGATCCGCGGCTTCGGGACGACGATCGACGGCTACCACATGACGGCCCCTCTTCCCGACGGACGTCAGGCGGCGCGCGCCATGGAGCTCGCCCTCGCCGACGGGGAGGTGGGAACGTCCGCGGTCGACTACGTGAACGCCCACGGATCCTCCACACCGCTCAACGACGCCACCGAGGCTGGGGCGATCCGATCGGTGTGCGGTGCGCGGGCGGCCGAGCTTCGGGTGAGCGGCACGAAGGCGTACTACGGCCACGCCCTCGGAGCGTCGGGGGCGATCGAGGCCGGGATCGTCGCACTCGCCCTGCACCACGACTGGCTGCCGCCGAGCCTCAACCTGGACGAGCCCGGGGAAGGCTGCTCGCTTCGTTACGTGGCGACCGAAGGCGAGGCGTTCCAGGCCGAGCACATGCTCACCAACTCGTTCGGCTTCGGGGGAATCAACGCGACCCTGCTGCTGCGGCGCTTCGAGAACTAGGCCCTACGAGTCCGCCTGCAGGGCCTGCCTCCGATCCGCTCCGTTGCGTTCGCGACCCTCTCCAGCGCCCAGCAGGCGTGATCCCGCACCAGCTCCGACCCGGCCGCCAGACACCGCTCGAGCACCGGAATCGCGTCGGCCCGCCCACTGTTGCCGAGACCGACACACAGGTTGCGAAGCAGTCCCTCGCGGCCCGGCCGCAGAAGGGCGGTGCCTCGGTAGCGGTGCCGGAACTCCCCGTCCGACAGCTCGAGCAGCTCCGTGGCCCAAGCAGCCATCGTCGCTGGCGGTACCGGGCGGCCGGCAACGGCCTGGGCCCCAGCCGCGTCCGACCTCAGCTCCGGCTCGCGGCCCTCCGGAACCTCCCGGTTCCATGGACACACCTCCTGGCAGATGTCGCAACCGAACACCCGGTTCCCGATCAGCGGCCTGAGGTCGAGTGGAATGGGACCGCGCAGCTCGATCGTCAAATAGCTGATGCAGAGGCGCGCATCAAGGCCACGGGAGAGCCGGATCGCACCGGTCGGGCATGCCTCAATGCACCGGACGCACGTCCCGCAATGATCGGCCGTGAAGGGCTCATCCGGCGGGAGATCGAGGGTCGTAAGGAGCTCGCCGAGCAGCAGGTAGGAGCCGAGGCGCGGATCGATCAGCATCGTGTTCTTCCCGATCCACCCGAGGCCCGCTCGCTGGGCGTGATCTCGCTCCAGCACGGGGCCGTAGTCCACGTAGGGGAGGGTCCTCTCGCCGGGAGCCGCCTCCGCCAGAACCGCGGAGAGCGCCGCCAGACGCTCCTCGAAGATCCCGTGGTAGTCCCGTCCCCTGGCGTACCGCGAGATCTCCGCGTCCGAGCTCTCGCGGGCACTCTCCCCATCGGCCGCCGCATAGCCGAGGCTCACGACGATGATCGTCCGACAGCCCGGAAGCGCCTCGGCAGGAGCCAGACGCCGCCGCACGGCGTCCTCCCGGGCCATGTAGCTCATCTCCCCATGCCAGCCCCGCTCTAGCCACGCCAGGTAGGCCTTGGCGTTCGGCGGCTCGGCAGCCGGTGCGAACCCGGCCTGATCGAAGCCCAGCTCGAGGGCGGCTTCGCGCAGTCGCTCCTTCAGGTCGGAGGTGTTCACGCGTCCGGCAGGTCCTCTTCCTCCGGCTCACCGCCCGCCGCCAGGGCGCGACAGGCACGCTCCAGCCGCTTCGGATCCCCGACCTCGAGCCAGAGCGCGTCGGTCACGTCGAACGTATCGATGAGGCACCCATCGGCGGCGAGGCGCAGATAGACGTCCATGATCGAGAAGCGCCCCCGCTCCGTGATCCGGGAGAAGATGTCGGGCGACAGGACGTGTATCCCCGCGAACCCGATCTCCCTCGTCCGTCCGCTAGCCCGCCGGGCTTCGGCCCTCCAGCCGGTGTTCCGGTTGGCTAGCCCGCGGAAACCGTCGTCATCGACGAGCAGCGGACGTGAGGTCTCCCGGCGGTTCACGGCGAGTGTGGCGATCGGGCTCCGGCTCCGATGGGCGGCGTACATGTCGCCGAGATCGGCATCGCAGATCACGTCCACGTTGTGCAGGAAGAAGGGGGCCTTCTTCTGGAACAGTCCGGCTGCGGCCAGAAGGCCGCCGCCCGTCTCCAGAGGAGCCTCCGGCTCGCGGGAGAAGAGAACCTCGACGCCGAATTCGTCCCGCTCTCTCACGTACTCCTCGATCTGGTCGGCGTGGTGGTGAAGGTTGATGATGAGCCGCTCGGCGCCGGCCTCGACCAGGCGGCGAGCCACCCTGGCGATCATCGGGATGCCTGCGACCTCCACCAGCGCCTTCGGGGTGCGATCGGTGTGAGGCCTCAACCGCTTGCCGACGCCGGCGGCGAGGATCATCGCCTCTACGGGATCCCCCCGGGCCACGCGCCCCGCTCCCGATGGGTAACGACGACCTCGATCTCCGGATGCGCCTCCCTGAGGTGACGCGCCAGGCTTTCCGCGAAGTACACCGAGCGGTGCTGCCCGCCCGTGCACCCGAAGCCCACACTGAGGCTGGAGAACCCGCGCTTCCGGTAGCTACCCACGTGCCCGTCCACGAGCCCCCGGACAGGCTCCAGAAACCCCTCGGCCTCGGGCTGAGCGGCGAGGAAGTGAGCCACCGGTTCGTCCAGCCCGGTCAGCTCGGCAAACTCGGAGCGTCGACCCGGATTCGTAACGCCGCGGCAATCGAACACGTAGCCGCCGCCGTGGCCCGTGAGGTCCTGCGGATACCCGTGCCGGAAGCTGAAGCTCGTCACGTGAACGGTGAGGGCCGAGGTGCCTTCGGCACCGGTGACCGGCCGGGCCCACCGATCCACGATGTGGGAGAACACCGACTCCAGCTCGGGCAGCGCGATCGGCAGCCCCTCCTCCAACAGGCCGGCGATGTTGCCCGCCGCGTACGGCACGCTCTGGAGGAAACGCGGCTTCCGCTCGAAGAAACCGCGATACCCGTAGGCACCCATCGCCTGCATGATTCGGATGAGGACGAATCCGCGGTAGTGGCGGAGAAAGCGTGGCCGGTCCACAGGAATCGTCTCCTCCAGCGTCTCCAGGTACCCCTCGAGGATCTCGGAGCGCACGACCGGCGGAAGATCGGCCTTCGCGTCGTAGAGCAGGGACGCGAGATCGTACTGCAGCGCTCCGCGCCGCCCGCCCTGGTAATCGATGAACCACGGCTCTCCATCCCGGATCATGATGTTCCGGGACTGGAAGTCGCGGTACATGAAGTACTCCCGCTCCGCCTCCAGCAGGAAGCGGACGAGCTTCCCGAAGTCCCGCTCCAGCCGGGCTTCATCGAACGGCACGTGGGCGAGCTTCAGGAAGTGGTACTTGAAGTAGTTGAGATCCCAGAGCATGGACTGGCGATCGAACGCGCGCCTCGGGTACGCCGCGCGAAAGTCGACCGCTCGCCCGCCCTCGACCTGGAAACGCGGAAGAAGCGAGGCGACGCGCCGGTACAGGGCGAGGACATCCCCAGGGAAGCACTCGGGCTCCTCACGCCGTCCCTCGGAAAGGACGTCGAAGAGCGTCCGGTCGCCGAGGTCCTCCTCCAGCCACGCTCCCTGTTGCCGGTTGTCGGCCAGGATCTCGGGAACCGGCAGGCCGGCCCCACGCAGCGCGGCCGAGAAGGAGAAGAACGCCCGGTTCTCACGGCGGTCGGGGCCAAACCCTCCGATGAGCGTGCCCCCTTCCGGGTGTGGAAGGCGGAAATAGCGGCGGGTGGAGCCGTCACCGGCCACCTCCGAGACGCCGGACGGTTCCGTACCAAAGTGACGCGTGTACAGCCGCACCACCCGGTCTCTGGCATTCACCCCGCTACGCTCCGGCGAAGGTCAGTCGAAGGAATGGGCGCTCGGACAGAGGTCCGCAACCACGCACTCCACGCAATTCGGCTTGCGGGCATGACAGGTGGAGCGTCCGTGGAGGATTAGGCGCCACGCGAAAGACCTCCAACTCTCCCTCGGAAGAAGGGCCATGAGGTCACGTTCGATCTTCTCGGGGTTCGTCTCTTCGGTCAGTCCGAGCCGTCGCGCCACCCTCTTCACGTGAGTGTCGACGACCACACCCTCATGCTTCCCGAACCAGTTGCTCAGCACGACGTTGGCGGTCTTTCGGGCAACGCCGGGAAGCTGGATCAACTCCTCCATCTCGTCCGGGACCTCTCCACCGTGGTCGGAGACGAGCCGGGCGCCCATCTCCTGGATGTGCTTCGCCTTGTTTCGGTAGAAGCCGGTGGGCCGAACGAACTCCTCCAGTTCCTCTCGATCCGCGCCCGCATACTCCTCGGCGGTCGAAAAGCGGGCGAAGAGAGCGGGCGTCACACCGTTCACGCGAGCGTCGGTGCACTGCGCCGAGAGGATCGTCGCTACGAGAAGCTCGAGAGCGTTCGAGTAATCGAGGCTCAGCGTGAGATCCGAAAAGCGCTCCTCGAGCCTCGCGCTCAACCGCTCGAGACGGACCCGAGCCACTGGAGAGCTCCTCTCAACCATGGGGTCCGTCCTCGTTCGGCCCGTCCGCGACCGGGCCACCCCCGGCGAGCAGCTCTCGCAGCCCGACGTCCGATCGGTCCAGGCCGAGCTTGCGAGCCCGCTGGACCCAGTCTCCGATGTCGTCCAGGGTAACGACGCCGAGGAAGCGATCTCCATCGACGACGAGCACGTGCTCTTCATCCGTCTTCTGCAGCTGCGTCACGACCCGGTCGAGGGTCTCGTGGGGCGGCACGGTCGGCGTCCCGGCGAGGTCGCTCATCAGCTCGCCGACGGTCGTGCTCGTCCGCCGGTCAAGCGGGAGCTTCGCCAGCTTGTCCAGATCGACGATCCCGGTCATGCGGCCCTCCTGCACGACCGGCAATGACGACGACGCTCCGCCGACGAACAGCCCGGCCAGCTCCACCGCGCTCATCTCGGCGGGCACGGCAGGCGCGCGGCGGAGGACGAGCGAAACCGGAACGCCGGAAATGGCTCGCATGAGGAGGAACTGCCGGTAGCTGGACGCGGCGGCGTTCGCCAGGAACCAGCCGATGAAGGCCAACCACACCCCGTTGATCAGCGCACCATTCAGAAGGAGGAACAGCCCGCCGGCCATGAGGGTGTACCCGAAGGCGCGGCCGCCGGCAGTCGCCCAGCGCGTGGCGCGCTTCAGATCACCCGTAAGCTGCCAGATCGCGGCGCGAAAGAGGCGGCCCCCATCGAGCGGAAACCCCGGAACCAGATTGAAGACGGCCAGGACGAAGTTGAGCCAGCCCAGGTAGCGGGAGACCTCGGCCGCCGGAGCGCCGACGCCGAGCTCCGAGCTGAGGGCGCCAATGGACCAGAAGAGGCCGGCGAGCGCGAAGCTCGCCATGGGGCCCACCACAGTGATCAGGAACTCATCGACCGGCCGCTCGGCCTCCTTCGTCGTCTGGGCCACCCCGCCGAAGATGAATAGAGTGATCCCCTGGACCGGAATGCCTCTGGAGCGTGCGACCACGGAATGCGCCAGCTCGTGGAGCAGCAGCGAGAGGAAGAAGAAGAGCGCGGCGGCCACCCCCATCGCCAGGTACGCCGTGTCTCCGTATCCGGGAAGCTGCCGGGGAAACTCCACGGTGCTGAACACCCAGACGATCAGGGCGATCAGGACGAACCAGGAAAAATCGATTCTGATCGGGAAGCCGAACCATCGGCCGATGCCGAACCCACCGAGAAGCGGCACTCTCAACCTCCGGCCTGCAGCGCCGGCAGCGCATGCCGCAGCAGGCGCTCGATCCCGACCGCGCGACGCCCCAGCAACCGTCGGAAGACACTGATGCGGGGATCTGCGACGACACAGAGCCGCCCTCCCGCCAGGTTGCGCACCTGGATGAAGAGCGTCTTGTCGGAGTCGGGCACGCGAACGGTCCAGTCGCGGCCCCTCCACGTGAAACGAGCGCTGCCGGGCTCCGACAGGCCTTCCACGAACACGTCGGAGTCCAGTCGGACGCCCCCATCGGGGTCAGCCGGCACGGCGCGGTAGAAGGCCGGGTCGAACGACCTGCCCGCGTGCCGGCGGAAGTTCTGGTCGATCGCCCAGTCCAGATCATCCAGGCCCGACTCACCGGCCGCCACCTCCCGATGGTGCAGCAACTCGTGCAGGATCGTCTCCCACGTCTCCTCCTCCCACTGGAAGCTCGCGTCCTCCTCGGCGAGTGCCCGGAAGGATCCGTGATACAGGACGAGCTGCGAGCGGACGTCTCCCGAGTCGCCGTACCCCGAGGGCCAGGACTCCGTCACACACTCGCCGAGCGTATGGATACCTCCGAGCGACGGGTGACCCCGCTCTCCTGCCTCGACAACCAGCGCGTCGACCCCCTCCTTCAGCTCCGCCGGAATCCTGTCCCACATTTCGGAGGCGAGGATCTCGAACGCCTTTGGCTCGAGCCCGCCTGGGCGCCTCGCCGCATCAGGCGCCATCGCCGGGAGCCTTTTCCTCCATCTCGACGGCCTGGCTGACCGTGGCGTAGGAGCCGCGGTACCGGAGAAGGGGGGAAGCCGAGCCGGAAGCGCGAGTCGCAGCCACCGTCCCGGCAGCCTCCACCCGGCCGATGAAGACGGTGTGGTCTCCGGCGACCACCCGGTCGATCACGACGCAGTCGCAGTAGCCGAGGGCGGCGGCAAGCAGCGGTGCTCCCGTTCTTCCGGCCGTCGGCTCGAGCCCCGAGAACTTGTCCTCCTCGTCGCCAGCGAACCGCTTCGCCAGCTCCCGGTCCCCGGCACCCAGGAAGTTGACGGCGTAGTGCCCGGAGACGTCGATCGCGCGATGGGTGCGGCTATCGCCGGCCAGGCACGCCAGGACGAGCGGCGGCTCCAGCGAGACGGAGCACACCGCCGTAGCTGTGAGGCCGCGGGGCCCCCCGTCGGGATCACGAGCCGTGACCACGCAGACGCCGCCCGCCAGACGCCCGAGCACATCCCGGAAGCGATCGGCTGACACGGTCATCGGCCGAGCGTCTACTCCGGCTCCTTCAACTCGAGAACCCAGAGGCCGGCGCCGCTGCTGGCGCACCCCCCGAGCCAGGGCGCCACCAGCCCCAGGCTCAACAGCCCCACTCGATTCAGGCGGAAGATTCTCACGTTAGCTCCCCTTTGGTGGTGTCCCTTGTTCATCCACGCGTGCCAGCCGATCGGCTCCGGAGATACGGACCAGCCACCGGTTGAGGGCAAGGAACGCAGCGATGGCCACGCTCCACTGCACGAGCACGCTGCCCACGTTGAAGGTCGAGAAAGGCGTGAACGTCGCCGCGAGATCGGAGGGGTTCACCGCCTGCCAGAGCCACCACCCCATGAGCACGACCGCCTGCAGCGCCACGAGACGTATCGCGGCGTTCCACCAGCGGCCGATTCTCAGGTCGCAGCCCTCCGTATTAACCACGCGCTCCCTGAATTGGTCCACCCCATGACGGATCACGGCGAACGCGAAGAAGAAGCCCGACATCATGAGTCCGACGCCCCACACCCAGTCCTGGTTCCGGAACACGTCGATCCACAGCGCCGAGGGAAGGCCGAGAAGAAAGCCCAGCGCCCCCACCGCCAGAATGGCGCGGGTGCGCTCCACTCCGGCGTCCCGGAGCACCCTCGAGGCCAGCTCGATCATCGCGATAAGGCTACTCCAGGCCGCGAACACGAGCGCGAGGAAGAAGAGGACCATGAAGACGCGGCCCCCCGGCATCCGGCCGAACAGCTGCGGCACCCAGACAAACGTCAGTCCCTCGTTTCCCGCTCCCACGATCCGGTCGGCGGCCTCCGGCATGATCGCGAACACCGTACACAGCACCATGACGCCAGCGAGGAGCGAGACCGAGTTGTTGCCGAAGCCGAGGAGAAACGCGTTCAGCGTGGTGTCCTCGCGCTCCCTCAGATAGACCGCGTACGCCAGGATGAGCCCCCAGCCGGCCCCCGTGTCCCACGCGTTCTGCGTAAGCGCCTCCAGCCACACGCGGGCGGTGAGCAGATCCCCCCACTTCGGCAGGAAGAGGAACTCGAGGCCCGCCGACGCACCCGGCAGGGTGACGGCGCGCAGAGCGAGGATGACGATGAGCACCAGGAGGCTCGGTATCAGCACGCGCGCCGCACGCTCGATTCCGCGTACGCCTCTCGCCACGACGAGCACTCCCAGCGTCATGGCGACCGCGTGGGTCGCCACCGCCGTTCCGGAGCCTACATACCCCGACCAGAAGGCCTCCGCCTTCGCGGGCGATTCCATCGGGATCGACCCCGTGAAGGAGCCCCAGAGGTAGCGGACCGTCCACCCCATCACGACCGAGTAATAGAACATGATGGCCGTCGCGGTGAACGCGACCCACGCCCCCATCCAGGCGAAGCGCGGACCCGCCACCCTGACGAACGACCCGATCGGCCCGAGCCGCGTGCTCTTCCCCATCGCGAACTCGACGATGATCAGCGGGACGGACCAGAGGAGAAGAAAGACGACCCATGCCACCAGAAAGGAACCGCCCCCGTTGGAGGCGGCCACGCGCGGGAAGCGCCAGATGTTCCCCGTCCCGACGGCCATGCCCAGCATGACCAGCATGGTCCCCCAACGGGAGGAGAAAACGGGCCTTCCCTGCGTCAAGTCTCGCCTCCGCGCCACCGGTTCGCGTCCTCACGCATCCCGGCAAACCAGGCCAGGACCGCGTGGTTGAACGCCCCCGGCATCGACACGTGGGAGCAATGTCCCGTCTCCGGGATCTCCACGCAGCGCGCCCCGGGGACCCCTGCCAGCATCTCCTCCCACCACCCCGGCGGCATGTAGAAATCCCGGGGTCCCCGCACCACCAACATCGGAACCCGGATCTGCGGCAGCTCAAACCGGAGATCGACATCCCGGAAGAGGTCGACCCGCCGCTTCGACACCGCGGACGGCACCGTGCGAGGCCCCGTCCAGAGGACGTACTCGACGATGTTTGCCCGGCCCGGCGAGTTGTCGAAGATCCACACCTCGGCGCGGCTCCATACGTCGGCGAGAAGCCGAGCCACATCCGTTGGAAGGTAGCGGGTCGCCAGCCGCGCCACCGGGATGAGGCCGGTGCGGTTCAGGCCCAGGTGCTCGAGCGTCATGTGGGTCAGCGAGTTGACCACGACGAGGCCGGTGACGCGCTCGGGGTAGCGGGTCGCCAACCGGATGGCGATCGCCCCTCCGAGGCTCTGGCCGACCACGACGGCGGACTCGACCCCCCGTTCATCCATCAGCTCCGCGGCGTCGTCGGCCAGCCGGTCGAACGTGTCTTCCGGCGAGAAGCGGTCCCGCACATCCGCGACGATCACGCGATGGCGGCGTGCGAAAGCCGGCAGCTGGTACCGGAACGTCTCCTTCATTCCGTCGGCGCCGGGGATCATGACAACGGGAACGCCGGCGCCGAGGTCGAGATAGTTGACCTCCGCTCCGTCCGAGTAGATCATCCGGCGGGACGGGTAAGGAACCCCGTCGGGAGCCCGAGCCGGCGGCCGCCGCAGCCTCGCGTTGCGCCGCCTCACCCAGGCCGTGTAGCCCGCGGCCAGCAGCGCCAGCCCGGCCGAGATCCTCCCGGCGGAGGATACCCGGCTTCGGCTCACGGATCCCAACCGTCAGTCGAGCTGACCGCCGAGGGAGGCAAGCAGCGGCTCGGGATCCAGCCGGCTGCCGAAGCGCTCGGCCAGCTCTCCGGCGTTCTCGCTCGCTCCCTGCTCGAACAACTCGCGCAGAAAGAGGCCCGCGCGAGGGTTCCTGAACCAGTCCTCATCGTAGCGGTCCCTCAACTCGGCGGAGAGGATCGCTCCCAGCATCCATCCCCTGAGACGGCGCCCTGCCGCGAAGTCCCCCTCGGCATGCTCCAGGAAGGTCCGCGCATCATAGCGTACACCGGTCGCCGCGCCCATCGATTCCGCGTAGCGAAGGCGCAGCTCCGTAGGGTGGTCGCTCTCCGCCAACTCCAGCTCGTAGATGAGTGTGGCCGCGTCCCGCCGCAGCGCCTGAAGATCCAGGAACGCGGCAAGTCGCAGGTACTCGTCCAGCCCCTCGCCCACGAGCCCCGTTCTCATCCGCACCCACGGCCGTAGGCTGGCCAGACGCGCGAACACCCGGCCAAACGCCCTCGGCAACGACCCATCCCCCAGGCAGCGATACTCGAAGGGGAGTTCCGGCGAGGTGTAGGCGGCGTGAAGCCCTCCTCCGAGCGCCCGCAACAGACCCTGGCAGTCTGCCCGTCCACCGGCGGGCGACAGGCAGACCATCACCTGGGAAGGCACTCGCACCGCTGCGAAGAAGGCCCGGGCGCGCTTCAGCGGTCGCGCCTCCAGGTCCAAGGTCACACGACCCTCCGCCTCCAGAGGGATGCTCTGTGCCGAAAGGTCGCGCTCCGCAGCGGCCAGCACCTCTTCCGTCTTGAACTCGTCGTCCAGCCACTCCATGCGCCGGAGCCTGCTCATGTCGGATCTCAGCGCCCCTGCCGGCAACAGATCGAGCCACCGACCGAGGTGATAGGCCAGCAGTTCGTGGAAGGCGTCCTCGGTCTCATCCAGCACGTGTCTCGCTTGGCGCGCCAGGGCCCTCAGGCTGAAGCCGGCGACGCGTGAGCTGGCCTCCACGTACCGGCCGTACCCAAGCCCCTCCGCCGCCTGCCGCACCCGATAGTTCCGATCCAGCAGCAGCGGCGTGACCTCGTCGAGCTCCTGATTCCGCCGCTCCTCCAGCTGGAGTGCCATCGCCCGATCCGTGTTCTGCAGCAAGCCGGGGATGCCCGTCAGCGGAAGCTCACTGCCCTCTACATCCAGCGTCGTGGTGCTCTCCCAGGCGTACAGCTCGTCGTCCAGCGCCGCACGAGCTTGCGCGATGTGCCGGCTGCCGAGCCACTCGAGCAGGTAGCGGAGCCGCCGCTCCTCATCCCCGGTCGCCTCTGCCAGCCGTCGTTCCACGACGGGCATGGCGCACGATATGTCGAGCAACGGTTCGGACTCGTAGACGGCGGCGAGCTCGGGCCGCGTCTTCAGGCCCGCTTCCGCCCGGTAGCGTTCCTCCGTGGCACGCGCCAGAAGGCGCTCCGCTCGCAGGCGGAGCTCGTCCAGGGTGAGGCTCAAGCGGCAGCGAAGCGGGTGGAGGTCAAAGCGGGTCCGCGTCCAGCGCGGCCTGGAGGTGTTGCCGTAGCCCCGCGATCGGAACACGCTCCTGCAGCAGGGTGTCACGGTCGCGCACCGTGACGGTCTCGTCCTCCAGCGTGACGCCGTCAATCGTTATGCAGTACGGCGTGCCGGCTTCGTCCTGCCTGCGATACCGGCGGCCGATGGAACCGGTCTCATCGTAGAAGACGGGGAGGGACTCCCGCAACGAATCGGCCACCCGGCTCGCCACCTCCGGCATCCCGTCCTTCTTCACGAGCGGGAACACGGCGGCTTTGATCGGAGCGAGGTGGGGATGCAGGCGGAGCAGCACCCGCTTCTCGCCTTCGATCTCCTCTTCGGCATAGGCGTCGGCCAGGACCACCAACAACGTCCGGTCGAGACCGGCCGACGTCTCGATCACGTACGGGACGAAGCGGTCGCCGCTGGCGGGATCGAAGTACTCGAGCTTCTTACCGGAGAACTCCTGGTGGCGCGACAGGTCGAAATCGGTCCGGTTGTGGATTCCCTCGAACTCCTGCCAGCCGAACGGGAAGTGGTACTGGATGTCGAACGCCGTCTTGGCATAGTGCGCCAACTCGTCCGCTCCGTGCTCGTGGAAGCGCAGGCGCTCCGGCGTGATGCCGAGCCGGCGCACCCAATCCATGCGGCGCTCCATCCAGGCCTCGAACCACTCCGCATCCTTGCCCGGCTTGACGAAGTACTGCATCTCCATCTGCTCGAACTCGCGGGTGCGGAAGATGAAGTTGCCGGGCGTGATCTCGTTTCGGAACGCCTTCCCGATCTGGGCGATCCCGAACGGGATTTTCTGCCGGGCCGTCTCGTGCACGTTCCGAAAGTTGACATAGATCCCCTGGGCGGTCTCCGGCCTGAGGTAGGCCACGGCACCTTCGTCTTCCACCGGACCCATGAACGTCTTGAACATCAGGTTGAACTGGCGCGGCTCGGTGAACGTGCCCGACATGCCGCAGGAGGGACACTGGACGCCCTCGAGTTCGTCGGCGCGAAACCGCCGGTGGCAATTGCGGCACTCGACAAGCGGATCCGTGAACCCCTCGACGTGGCCGCTGGCCTCCCACACGCGGGAGTTCATGAGGATGCCGGAGTCCAGGCCCTCGATGTCCGCGCGCCGGTGCACCATCTCCCGCCACCATGCCTGGCGGAGGTTGTTCTTCAGCTCCACCCCGAGAGAACCGTAGTCGTAAACGGATCCGACCCCGCCGTAGATCTCGGAGGATTGAAAGACGAAGCCACGCCGCTTGCACAGCGACGTCAGCTTGTTCATCAGGTCGGGCGCGTGCCCGCTCTCGCTCTCGCCGTTTGCCATAGTCCCGTCGTTTGGCCCAACATCCGCCCCAGCAGGTCGCTGAAGATCTCCAGTGGGTCGCCAGGAACCGAGATGGTAGCTCGCGCTCGCTCCGAGCGGCAAGAAAGCCGGGCTTGGCGGGCCGACCGAGAAGCTTACTATACCGTATGAGCTTCGGCCCCGGATCGTCCCTTCGCGTGATCGGACACCGCGGCGCCGCGGGGGTGGCTCCCGAGAACACGCTGCCCGCGCTGCGCCACGCGGTGGCCGTCGGCGCACATGCGGTGGAGTTCGACATCCGCTGCACGGGGGACGGGCAGCTCGTGGTTCTCCACGATCCCGGGGTGGACCGGACGACCGACGGCTCCGGTCGAATCGACGAGATGACGCTGGCCGAAGCCCGGGAGCTGGACGCGGGCTACCGTTTCACGCCGGACCGGGGACGCACCTTCCCTTTTCGAGGACGCGGTGTCCGGATTCCGACGCTCGACGAGGCGGTCGCGGGGGTCGGCGATCTGCCGGCGGTAGTGGAGATCAAGTCCGCTCGTGCCGGCGACGTGCTCCCGGCCTGGCTGGACGGTAGGGACGTGGCGCACCGCCTGCTTCTCGGCTCCTTCTCGCGGCGGGCGCTGAGGCCGTCGGCCGACCGGGTGCGCAGGTGCAGCGCGAGCGAGGAGGAGCTGCGGCCGTACGTGCTGCTCGGGAAGATCGGGCTCGCGGGGGCGGCCGTCCCGGCGGCGGAGGCCGTGATGGTGCCGGAGCGCTACCGCGGCTTCCGCGTCGTCACGCGTCGCTTCGTCCGACGTGCGCACCGCGACGGACTGGGCGTTTTCGTCTGGACCGTGAACCGTCCCGACGCTATGAGGAGGCTGTGGCGGTGGGGCGTGGACGGCCTGATCTCGGATAACCCGGGGCGTGCGCTTCGGATCCTGTGGGAACGGATGGCCGGCGGTGCGGAAACTGGATGAACGCCAGCGTGAGTAACCGGCCGAATGACTGGATGAGTGCCCGCACGATCCTTCACGTGGACATGGACGCGTTCTTCGCGGCGGTCGAAGTCCGCGAGAATCCCCAGCTAACCGGCCGGCCTGTCGTCGTGGGAGCGGACCCCAGGGGAGGCCGCGGCCGCGGGGTGGTGGCGGCGGCAAGCTATGAGGCGCGGGAGTACGGCATCCACTCGGCGATGCCGATCGCCGAGGCGTATCGTCGCTGTCCGAATGCCGCCTACCTGCAGCCGCGCGGTTCCCTGTACGGGGCCGTTTCCCGGCGCATCTTCGCCATGCTCGAGAGGTACACGGAGCTCGTCGAGCCGCTCAGCATCGACGAGGCTTTCCTGGATGTGACCGCCAGCGAGGCCCTTTTCGGCGACGGCGCGGCGATCGCCCGCGCCATCAAGAAGGAGATCCTGGAGCAGGAATCGCTCTCGGCCTCGGTGGGTGTCGCCTCCTCCAAATTCATCGCAAAATTGGCAAGCGATCTCCGGAAGCCGGGCGGACTCGTCCAGGTGCGGCCGGGCTCCGAGCGCCGGTTCCTCGCGCCTCTGGAGATCGAGCGCCTCTGGGGCGCGGGGCCGAAGACCCTCGAACGCCTCCACCGTTTGGCGATCCGGACGTTCGGCGACATGCAGCGCCTGGAGCTGGACGAGCTGATCCGGGCGTTCGGGAAGGTGAACGGCCGGCGGTTCCATCGACTGTGCCGGGGCCTGGACGATAGGCCCGTTCTCCCGGATCGGGAGCGCAAGTCGCTCGGGAAGGAGATTACCTTCGAGACCGACCTGATGGATCGGCGGGTGGTGGAGCGCACGCTCTTGCGGCTATGCGAGCAGGTGGCGGCGGCGCTCCGCCGGAAGGATCTTGCGGGGACTACCGTGACGGTGAAGCTGCGGTGGCAAGGCTTCGACACGGTGACCCGCCAGATGACCCTTGCGCGGCCGGTCGACACCTTCGAGGGCATCTGGCCCGTAGCGGTACGCCTCCTTCGGGTCGCGGACCGGAAGAAGCGAAGGATCCGGCTGGTCGGCGTCACCCTCTCGGGCCTGCACCCATCCGGCGCCGGTCAGCTCTCGCTGTTCGAGGCCGGGGAGGATGACGATCGTCGTGTGGCGAGCGCGATCGACGCTCTGAGGCTGCGCTTCGGCCGCCGTGCCGTCACCCGTGCCGCCCTGTTGGAAGAGGATAGCCGATGAGCGATATCCCATCGCGCGAGGAAGCCCTCGCGATCGTCCACGAGTTCACGGGCAACGAGAATCTTCGTAGGCACATGTACGCGGTGGAGGCCGCGATGCGGGCGTACGCGCGCAAGTACGGAGAGGATGAGGACCGGTGGGGCCTCACGGGCCTGCTTCACGACTTCGACTACGAACGCTGGCCGAACCAGGAGCGTCACCCGACGCAGGGGCATCCCTCCGCCGGTTCCGCCGTTCTCGAGGAGCGGGGAGTGTCCGAGGACGTGCGGCGGGCGATCGTCTCCCACGCAGAGTACACGGGGGTGGAGCCGGAGACCCGCATGGAGCGCTCCCTGCGAGCGGTCGACGAGCTCACGGGCTTCCTGGTCGCCTGCTCCCTCGTTCGTCCGCACGGGATCATGGACCTCGAGCCGAAGTCCGTGAAGAAGAAGATGAAGGATCGCTCCTTCGCCGCGGCGGTGGACCGGGACGCGATGCGAGAGGCCGCGGAAGCGATCGACGAGGAGATGAGCGACCACATCCGGTTCGTGATCGGGGCCATGCGGGAGATCGCCGGCGAGCTCGGTCTGGAGGGAAAGCCCGCTTGACCGCATTATTCAAAGCATGACAGCGACCGCCGTCGTCACCATGATCCTGATCCTCGGCTTCGTCTGGGGCGGCCTGGGCCTCATCCTCGTCACCGCCGTTCGGCGAGAGCGTGAGAAGCAGGTCGCTGAGAAACCGGACGAGGCAGGCCGACAACCACGTTGATGGAGTGCGATCCAAGATGAGCGACCGAGACGTGCTTTCCTGCCCGGAGGGTAGAGCCCCGCTGGGCGCTGCCGCAGGCCTCGCGATGGTCCTGGCAGCAGGCCTGGTGATCGCTGTGGCCGGGTGCGTAGGAGAGGGAGGCGGCGGCCGGGAGGGCGGCACATCGGAAGGGCCGGCAGAGATGGAGATCGGCTCGCCGGACATGGCCGCCATGCCAGCCCACCCCTCGCTGCCCGAGTTCGTCGAGATCGCTCCCGGGCTCACGCCGGAGAACCTCCAGCACCGCCTGGCGCGGTTCGCGCCGGTCACCCTCACCTTCGACGAGAGCCTGCTGAACGCCTCGCAAAAGAGCGTGCTCGTGCGGCTGGTCGAGGCCTCCGACCTCCTGAACGCAATCTTCCTCGATCAGGTGTGGAGAGGCAACTCCGAGCTGGAAGGCATGCTGCGAGAACGTCAGGGTCCCGGTATGGACGCGGCGCGCGCCTACTTCGAGATCATGTATGGACCCTGGGACCGCCTGGAGGAGGACGAGCCCTTCCTGAACATGGGCCCGAAGCCCGAGGGTGCCGGCTTCTACTCGGAGGAGATCACGAGGGAAGGCTTCGAGCGCTGGGTCGAGGAGCACCCGGAAGACCGCGAGGCGTTCACATCCTACTACACCGTGATCGAGCAGCAGGAAGGGGGCGCCCTCGTCGCCGTCCCGTACTCGCGGGCGTACGGCGGCGGGCTGCGGGCCGCAGCATCTGCCCTGCGCCAGGCCGCCGCCGACGCCGGCAACCCATCTCTCGCCCGTTTCCTCTCCGCGCGCGCCGCCTCGTTCCTCTCGAACGACTACTTCGACAGCGAGGTCGCGTGGATGCGCCTCGAGGACAACCTGATCGAGCCGACGATCGGGCCCTACGAGGTGTACGAGGACCGTCTGTTCGGCTACAAGGCGGCGTTCGAGTCGTTCCTGGGGATCAGGGATCCCGAGGAGAGCCGCAAGCTGGCCGGACTGGTCTCGGAGCTGCCCGCGCTGGAGCAGGCTCTCCCCATCCCCGAGGAGCACAAGAACCTGGATCGCCCGTTCACGTCGCCTATTTCCGTCGTCGACCTCGCCTATGCGGCCGGCGACACCCGGGCCGGCGTGCAGACGATCGCCTTCAACCTTCCAAACGACGCCCACGTGCGTGAGCAGGAGGGATCGAAGAAGGTGATGTTGAAGAACGTCATCCAGGCGAAGTTCGAGACGATCCTGAAGCCGATCGCCCTTCGCGTCCTGGTGCCGGAGCAGGCGGAAGCAGTCGGGGTCGAGCCCTACTTCACACGCGTCCTCATGCACGAGCTGGCGCACGGACTGGGCCCGGACTACGTGACGGGAAGCGAAGGACTGACCGTCAACAAGGGACTCCGGGACCGCTACTCCGCGAT
>DAOVWI010000101.1 GCA_030636765.1 Gemmatimonadales bacterium | reverse complement strand
CTCCAGCGCTGCCTGCCCGTGGCGGAACCGGTCGTGGTAACCCGGATCCAGGGAGTCGACGCTTACGGCCCCGCCCCTCACGCCCGCGTCCACCAGCGACTCGATCCGCTTCGTCGTGAGCCCGATCCCGTTCGTCCCGACCACGACCGTGGCGCCTCCCTCCGTCGCGTGAGCCACGATCGTCTCCAGGTCCTCTCGGACCAGCGGCTCTCCGCCCGACAGGATGAACATCGGCGCCGGGCTGATCGACAGGATCTCGTCGGCGATCCGGAGGCACTCCTCGGTGGAGAGCTCCCCCTCCTCCGTTTGCCACGAGCCGGCCGAGATGTAGCAGTGCGCGCACGCCAGATTGCAGCGGCGCGTGAGGTTCCAGGCAACGACGTGCGGTACGCACTCGGGAACGCCGGCGCGGGAAGCGGCCGAGGCCAGAGGCACCCGTTCTTCGGCGGCCGGAGGCGCGGCGCTTCCACCCAGAACCGCGCCAAGCGGCCCTCTCAATGGCGTGCTTCCTCCTCCATGAAGCGCTCGACGGCCTGGCGGGCTTCTTCGGGCGAAGTCGTCTTGAAGTCGACCGGACACTCGGAGATCTGCTTCTCGATATCACGGATCGGACAGCGCGTCACCCCTGATGCCTTCGCCTCCTCGATGAAGCGGCGCATCTCCTCGCTCATCCCGTCCACGCCGGCCGCCTCGGCGCGCACCTGCTTCGTCTTCAGCTCGTTGAACATGACCAGCATCGTGTCCATATCGAACTCGTCGGCCTCGATCATGGCATGCTTGTTCTCGTCCATCACGAGCGTAGTGACTCGCCACATGCCGGACCGACGAGCGAAGCGCTCGACGGTGTTGCGGGCCAGCGGCCGGGCGATGAGAGGGACCAGGCCGAGCCGCTCGAACGCCTCGTGGGTCCATACGATCGGGTCGGCGTCGCCCCGTGGCCGCTCGCTCGCCTGTCCTGTAGCCGGACAGCGCGTCTCGACCGGAAGCGGCTCCTCCAGCTCCTCGGCGTCTCGCGTGGCGACGACCGTCCGTCTCATCGCCTCCTCGGCCTTCACCTCGGCCAGGGCGAGCTCCTCCGCGTCCCCGATTCCCATGATGAGCTGCATGTGGGTCGGCAGCAGCTTCTGGATCGCCGTGTCCAACCACTCGCTCGTGACGGTCGGCAGCTCCGGCGGCGCGTAGTCGGCGTGCTCGAGCACGTACTCCTCCACGGCCTTCCGCGCGATCCCGAGAGCGAAGGGCGGCACGCGGAGGATGCGAACCTCCGCCTCCGGCGCCCAATCCAGGCCGGTCTCGCCGTCCTCCTCGATCCAGGGGATCTCCTCGGGCCGCACATCCGTCGTGCCGATGGTCAGCACGTTGCACGGCGCGATGCGGAGGAGGTTCTCCGCCTGGCTGCCCATCTCGGTGCCCTCGATCCGGTGGGCGCCGTGGCGCGCCAGGATCAGGAGGGTGGGCCGAATCTCCTCGGCCCACTGCATGATCACCTGGAACGGCTTGCCGATGAGGATCTGCGTCTCGACCTCCACGTCCGGATACTCCTCGGCCATCACCCGGGCTCGCTTGATGTTGGCCTGCGACAGCTTGAGGAGGCCCTTATCGATGATGTTGTTGTGGAGCTCCTCCTGCTCCTCGAACTTGAAGACGCGAGAGGCCTGGACCGAGAGCACGTCCTTGATGTTGTTGAACACGGCGTGGTGGAACTCGACGTCGAACGCGCTGCACACGAAGAGCTTCGCGCCAAACTCCCGGGCCATCTCCAGCGCGATCCGCATCGCCTTGTAGCCATACGCCGAGCCATCGACACACACCATCCAGCGTCCGTCGGCGAGCGGCTGCTCGTCCCGCGCGAGAAGGACGTCCTTCTCTATCCCTCGCGCCACGCGGGAGGCGACGCCGCCGAGATGAGAGAGCGGCTGTATGCCGATGCCGTGCGCGCCCATGACGAGGAGGTCGTAGCTACGGCCCGATGTGCCCGCCAGCTTCTCGTCGGAGTCTTCGTTCTCCGCGACCAGGCGGCCGTCCTCCCCGACGCTCACGTCGCTTCGGACCTTGGCGCCCCCGTCGTAGTTGGCGGCAATGTTGGGATCGAAGCCGATCAGGCTGGGCAGCCGGCCGTGCCCCTCGTTCGCCTCCCGGATGATCTCCTCGTAGTTGATCCCCTCGAGCAGCTGACGCGTCATCGGCACGCCGGCATCCTCGCACCGCAACGACACCTGATCCAGGAAGCTGTCCGAGATGAGCTGGAGACCCTTCTCGATCAACTTGTCGTGGATCTTGCGCTGGCGCTTGATCTCCTCGGGCGTCTGAAACTGAGCCGGAAGTCCGGTCTCCAGTTGCCGAAAGCGCACGTCGTGGAGCCGGGCGGCATACACGTGGTTGGCGGTGATCTGACCTTCGGAGGCGCGACACATCTCGATCGCCCGCTCAACGGCCCACATGGAGTGATGGGAGTTGTCAACCGGAACGAGAAGCTCTCGATACAATCGGCGCTCCATCCTTCAGAAGGTACGGGCGGATGCCGATGCAACCACCAAGATTTCGCTGGCCGGCCGTCGGAGGAGACTATATAGCCAGCACTTCCGTCGAAGTCAAAAGACGATTAGGGCAGGATCCGACGCCCCGCAGCGTCCAGCACGCTGAGCGCATCCACCGGGCATGCGGCGCACGCTGCCAGCAGGCGGTCCCGCTCGATGCCCTCCGGTTCCGAGAACGTGGCGATCCCCTCCGCGTCCAGCCGGAACGCCCCGGGAGCCGCCGTGATACAGTCCTCGAAGCCCACGCAGATCGCGCGATCGATGCAGATCAGCAGATCCCCGACCGATCGCCGTTCCTCGCTCGCTCCGCCCACGGGCGAGCCGGCCAAATCGGTGTCAAAGGCCACGTCTACATGCCTTCCAGACCCAGGTCCGTGCGGGCCCGGTCCATGATTTCGGGTGTGATCTCGCGGATTCCCCGCTCCCTCGCGTAGTCGGCGTAGATCCTCTTCACCATCCCGCGGACGAAGGAAGGAACGACGGCCAAGCGCTCCACGGCCGCGTCGCTCCATCTCACGGGCCCGGGGGCCGGGGCATCCGCGAACGCGCCCTCGCGCCCGCCCTCGAGCGATCCCCTCACGAGCTCGAAGGGCTGCTCCGGCACCTCCCGCCCCCCGATCTTGATGCCGAGCGCGGAGACCACCTGCGTCTCCATCGGGTTGGTCAGCATGGCCACCTCGCGACCGCACTCGGGGCAGCGGAAGACCGCCGCGAGAGTGCCGTCCCCGGGAAGCTGCCGCTCCCCGAAGTGCATCTGTTCGTCGCACTCGATGCACAGAAACTTCACGAGCCAAGCCCTTCGGCCACCACGTCCGCCAGGCGTCCGATCTCCCGGCCGGCCCGGCTGGAGAGGAGCCCCTCCATGTCGCCGCGCTCGGCACACGCCGCCGCCTCGGCGTCGAACGGAACCCGGCCGAGAAGCGGGGTGCCCAGCGCCCGGGCGATGGACTCTCCCGCCTCACCCGGATGCAGGGGACCCACTTCCCGGCATGCCGGACACACGTAACCCGCCATGTTTTCCACCAGACCGAGCAGCAACAGGCCACCCTCCACGGCCAGGCGGAGCGAGCGCTCCACCGCCGTGCGAGACGCGGAGGTCGGGATCGTGACCCCCAGTACGCGCGTACGATTCGGCGCCAGCTCCTTCAGCTCCGCCAGACGCTGCGGCCCCGGGGGGGTATCCACCACCAGCACGTCCAACCGACCCCACACGACGTCCGAGAGGAACTCCCGGAACACGCCTCGCTCGAGCAGGCTCCTCCACAGGTGGCCGCCCGTGCCGGGTTCCCGCCAGCGCAGCGGCGCGCGTTCGTCCATGAGCAGGTCCGTGGACATCACGCGCAGGCCTCGCCCGTCGCTCGGCGGCACGACGCCGTCATCCGTCACTTCGAGCGTGGGCCGTGAGAGTCCCAGGAAAGCCGGAGCGCTGGGGCCGTTCAGATCGGCGTCCAGAAGTCCCCCCTTAAGCCCTCTACTGACCAGCGCCGAAGCGAGCGTCGCGGCCACCAGGCTCTTCCCCACTCCTCCCTTGCCGCTCGTTACAGCCAGGACCGTTCCGATCCCCTCCAGGCGGCGCGCCACGCGCTCGTGTTGGGCCTCCACCTGTTGGTCGAGCCCGGATCGATCCGGACCCTGGAGATCGGCATACGTGCGGATGCGTCTCACCGGCCGAGCCTCACGACGCCGCCAGGCACGTCACCAGCACCTCCCTAGAGATCCCACGCCGCGCGGGCCAGCATCCACAGGTTGATGAGGACGACGACGAGCGCGGTCACGTAGAAGGAAGCCGGGAGCACGCCCGGCTCCCTGATGAACGCCGCGTTCAAAAGCGGGGGAAGCCTGAGCGAGTGCAGCGCCCATATCGCCCGCGCGAACCAGACGTTCTGCCAGCTCCACAATCCCCAGAAAACGAGGCTCAGGATGAGAGCACCCGCGACGAGCCACATCCACATCGGGCCGCGAGCCTCCGGGAGCATCCCGGCCCGGCCGAGACTCCACACCGCAGCCTCGTAGAGGAGGCCTACATGCAGGTACACGAACGCCGCCTGCCGAAACTTCGCCCGGCGCTCCGGCGAGTGCTTGGACGACGCGGGAGGCCTGTGTACAGTCTCCCGCGTCCGGAGTAACTTGCTCAACAGAATGTCCCTCATCGGATTCCACAAGCTGCTCATCGCCACGGCGATCACTTTCTGCGCCCTGTTCGCGGCCTGGCAGGGAGCACTCTTTGTTCGGGAAGGCGGCGGCGTCAGCCTGGCGCTCGCGGCCTTTTTCGCCCTCATGGCCGCGGGCCTTGCCTACTACCTGGCCAACCTTCAGCGCTTCCTCGGCCGGCGCCCCTAACAGGGTTCCTCAGCTACCTGCCGAAGCAGCCTACCCAGTCAGCAACCCATCGGCGCCACGGGAGCGGAGCTCCTCCGCGACCAGCCGCCCCAGGCCGATCGCATCCCGAAGATCTCCCTTCGTGGAGACGCGAACAGCGGTATCTCCGTTCTCGGAGAACACCGCGGCGTGAAGCGTCAGGCTTTCGCCGTCCCGTACCGCCAGCGCGCCGAAGGGGATCTGGCAGCCGCCACCGAGAGCCGCCAGGAGGGCGCGCTCACACTCCGTCGCCGACCGCGCCTCGACGTCGTCGATCGCGTCCAAGAGACCCCGGACACGCTCGTCGTCGCTCCGGCCCTCCAGACCCAGTGCCCCCTGCCCGGGTGCCGGCAGCCAGCGCGGAGGATCCAGGAACCACATCTCCGGCCGGAGCCGGCCGAGCCGCTTCAGTCCGGCTGCGGCCAAGAGCAGCGCATCGTACTCTCCGGCCTCGAGCTTGGCGAGCCGCGTCTCCACGTTCCCACGAACATCGAGCGGCCGGCAATCCGGCCGCACATTCAGCAGCTGCGCCCTCCGGCGAAGGGACGATGTACCGACACGGGCGCCCACCTTCAGCTGATCGAGCGAGACGCGGTCCGGCGTTACCAGGACATCTCGGGGATCCTCGCGCTCCGCGACGGCAAGAAGGTCGAGCCCCTCCGGAAGCGAGGTCGGAAGATCCTTGAGCGAGTGCACGGCCACATCGATGTCGGCCTCCAGCAGCGCCCCCTCGAGCTCCGCCGTGAACACACCCTTTCCGCCGATCTCCGGCAGGGGCTCGTCTATTCTCCGGTCGCCCTGGGTGTCCATCCAGGCCGTCTCCACCTCGATCTCGGGCCACGCCGACCGAACGAGCTGGGCCACTCGTGCGGCCTGTGCCCGCGCGAGGGGTGATCTCCGGGAGCCGATGACGAGTGTCTCTCGCATCAGCCGGAGCGCGCGGCGGGGTCCGGCGGCCCGGCGCCGGTATCGTCGAAAGCAGTCTCCTCCGGCTCGATCACGTCCCCCCGCTGCAGGAGCGGCTTCAGAAACGGCGGTACCATGAAGGTCGAGAGAATGACCATGATCAGAACAGCGCTGTAGACGGCGTTCGAGAGGATGCCCTCCCGGAGCCCTATGGCGGCGAAGATCAGGCCAACCTCACCACGGGGCACCATGCCGACGCCGATCGCAAGGCGGTTGAGTCCCGGCTTCCGGACGACGAAGCCCGCCAGCACCTTCCCGAACACGGCGATGACCGTGAGGATAAGGCCGACCGTGAGCACGATACCGCTGAAATCATCGCTCCCCGGGATAAAGAGCCGGACGTTTACCGGAGCCCCAACGACCACGAAGAAGATCGGCGTGAAGACGTCCGCCACCGGCTCGATCCGTTCGACAACCGCGTCGAACTGGTTGGTCGAGGACAGGACGATACCGGCCGCGAACGCCCCGATGATCATCGCCGACCCGGCGAGGTCCGCCAGGGCGGCCAGCAGGAGCGCGAAGCAGAAGGCGGTGACGAGCAGGACGCCGCGCACCCGCATGCGATCGACGACGTCGAAGAGATAGGGGGCCGCCCGGCTCCCTATCACGACAGCCAATACCAGGAAGCCGACCGCGAAAACGAAGATCCGGCTGATCGCCAGGGCACCCACCGCCGCGCCGCTGGCCAGCCCGGCCACGACGGCCAGGATGACGATCCCCAGCACGTCGTCCATGACGGCGGCTCCGATGATGATGCGTGCCTCCGACGTGTGCATCTTGCCCAAATCGGACAGCACCCGCGCGGTGATTCCCACGGATGTCGCCGTCAGGGTGGCCCCGACGAAGATCGCGACAATCCAGAAGTCGATGCCGGTCGGGTGAGCGCCGATCGCCGGGTTCGCCAGGTACCAGTAACCGAAGCCGAGGCCGAACGGCAGGAGAACTCCCACGAGTGCGACGGCGGCCGCCTCCTTGCCGACCCGGAACATCTCCTTCAGATCGGTCTCCAGCCCGATCTCGAAGAGGAGGATGGAGACACCGATCTCGGCGAACACATGGATCACCCCACCGATAGGTGTGTCCTGCCCGGGTATGATTCCGAGCATGCTGCCGCCGAGGATGACCCCGGCCAGGAGCTCACCGAGGACGGCCGGCTGCCCGATGCGCTCCGCCGCCTCGCCGAACAGCTTCCCTACGAGGAGGATCGCGATAAGCACGAGGAAGACGTGGGAGATCTCCGGACCTTGGTGCCCTTCCGCCAGGCCTTCCTCGGCGCTCGCCTCGGAGTGGCCTTCGGTCGGTTCGCTGGACGCCTGCGCGACGCCCGGCAAGCCGACGGTGGCGGCCGCCGTGGACGGCTCACCCAGCAGACGACCCGGAAGCTCCCAGGCGGCCGAGCCGAAGACGATCCACAGCCCAGCAACGAGGGCGGCGAGCCGGCCGAGTCGAGCCGTGGGGCTTCCCTCCCGATAAGCGGCTCGGCGAGCTCGGCTCATGGCGTCTCCGCCTCGATGGTTCGCCGCCACACCCAGGCCCAGGCGAAGACATGCACCGTGTCGGCGTAACGCACGCTGATCCGGAACCGACGCCCACCGCTCGACACGAAGCCCACCTGCACGTGCTCGGCGCTTCGCGGCAGATCCAGCTCCCTTACGGTGGAAACGATCTGCTCCTCCACGTCCGCGGCGCGTCCGGCCGTGATCTGCGCAGCCTCATCATGAATGGTCTCGCGGGCGGTCCGATACCGCATCTCGAGACGCAGCGCGGGAATTCCCACGTACGTGACGAACGCCAGCG
>DAOVWI010000094.1 GCA_030636765.1 Gemmatimonadales bacterium | reverse complement strand
GCTGATGACGCCGCTGGATGTCTACGTGCGGCGGGCCGACCCCGAAGCCGCCCGGAGGATCGTGCTCGACTATGGGCAGGCGATCAAGGATCTCGCTGCCTCCAACGTCTTCCCGGGCGACTTTCTTCTCAAGAACTTCGGCGTGACCCGGCACGGCCGCTTGCTCTTTTACGATTACGACGAGCTCTGCCTGGTGACCGATTGCCGCTTCCGGAAGATCCCGGAGGCCGTCCATCCGGAGGACGAGCTGGCGGCCCAAAGCTGGTTCGGTGTCGGCGAGGACGACATCTTCCCGGAGGAGTTTCCCCTCTTTCTGGGTCTCGGCCCCGATCTCCTCGCAACCTTCCGCGCCGCCCATGGCGACCTGTTCGAGGTCAAGTTTTGGGAGGACATGCAGAAGCGCCAGCATGCGGGCGAGATCATGGACTTCATCCCCTACCCGCCGTCCTGTCGTCTGCGACCGCTGGCGAGGAGCCGAAGGGCGCCGTAGAGTTCTCGGCCGTATGAGCCAACCTGAATTCAACGACCGCCTACTGCGCGCATTGCGGCGCCAGCCCGTCGACCGCACGCCCGTCTGGTTCATGCGCCAGGCCGGGCGCTGCCTGCCGCGCTACCGGGAGATCAGAGCGCGCCGAAGCTTCCTCGAGATCATACGGGAACCCAATGCGGCAGCGGAAGTTACCGCGCTCCCTCTCGAGTACTTTGAAGTCGATGCGGCCGTCCTCTTCACGGACCTGGCGACGCCCTTTCTCGGGGCGGGCCTCGAGTTCGAGATCCGCAGCGAGATCGGGCCGGTCGTGGATCCGCCGCTCGACCTCCCCGGGGACCTGGAGCGCCTGAGGCCGTTCGAGCCCCGCGAGGCTCTCTCCTTCGTGCTCGAGGCCCTCGGGCTTCTCCGGGAGCGGCTCTCCGTGCCGGTCATCGGCTTCGTCGGCGGACCGTTCACGCTGTGCTCCTACCTGTTCGAGGGCAGCCGGGCCAGCCGGCTCGAACAGACGAAGCGCTTCATGTGGACGGAGCCGGAGAGCTGGCACCGCCTGGCGGGCTTCTGGGCCGAGCACCTGGCGGAGTTCGCCGTGGCGCAGGCCGAGGCGGGAGCGAGCGCCGTGCAGCTGTTCGATTCGTGGGCCGGCTGCCTCTCCCCCGAAGACTACGAGCGGTACGTGCTCGAGCACTCGGGAACCGTGCTCGACGCGCTGGCCGGTGCCGGCGTACCCTCCATCCACTTCGCGACGGGGAATCCGCGGCTTCTCCCCCTGCTCGCACGAGCGGGCGGTGACGCGATCGGAGTGGACTGGCGGATCCCGATCGACGAGGCATGGGAGATCATCGGGCCCGACCGCGCTATCCAGGGTAACCTCGACCCCACGTTACTGCTCGCCGGTGCCGATGTGGCTGTCTCGCGCACGCGGGAGATCCTCAGGCGCGTCAACGGCCGGCCCGGCCACATCTTCAACCTCGGCCACGGCATCCATCCGAGCACGGATCCCGAGGTGATCGCCGCGGTGGCTCGCGCCGTGCACGAGTTCTCGGTGGAGGAAGGGAGTCCGACCGAAGGGGCAACCGGATGATCGGCGTCGTGCTCCTCAACTTCGGAGAGCCCGATACGGGGAGCCTCGAGGAGGTCGTTCCGTACCTGGAGCGGATCTTCGTCGCGAACGCCAGCCTGGAGCCCGGCCGCCCGATCGAGGAGGTCCGGCGGCGGGCCCGCAAGCTGGCCGAGGCGCGAGCGCCGGGGCTCGTGGAGGAGTACCGGAGGATCGGAGGCTCCCCGCTCAGAGCACAGGCGGAGGGCCAGGCAGACGCGCTCTCGGTGGAGCTCGGTGCCCGGGGGCGCGAGGCGCGCGTCCTCCTCGGCATGCAGTTCACGGAGCCGACGATCGCTGCCGCCGTGGAGTGTGCGCGAGCCGAGGGCGCCGGAAGGCTGGTCGGCCTGCCCGTGTACCCGCTGTGCGGCCACTCGACAACGGTGGCGGCGCTGGCGGAGCTGGAGCGCGAGATCGAGGCATCGGGCTGGAGCGTCCCGCTCACAGGGATCAGCGGCTGGCATCCGCATCCCGCGTACCTCGAGCTTCGAGCCGACGCGATCCGCCGGTACGTGGAGGGAGCCGGCCTCGACCTCGCCGGTGCAAACACCCGGCTCGTGTTCTCGGTGCACGGGACCCCGGTCAGGTACCTCGAGGCGGGCAGCCGCTACGATAAGTATGCGGAGGCGTGCTGCCGGAGCGTGGCGGGAAAGCTGGGCGTCGACGACTTCCTGCTCGGCTACCAGAACCACGCGAACCGGGGCATCCCGTGGACGCAGCCGGAGATCGACGACGTGATCCGCGGGGCCGCGTCCGAGGGAGCGAGCCGCGTCGTCGTCGACCCGATCAGCTTCATGCACGAGCAGTCGGAGACGCTCGCGGAGCTGGACGTCGACCTGCGCGAGATCGCAGAGGGGGCGGGGCTCGACTTTCACCGGGTTCCGATCCCGCACGACGATGCGCGCCTTGCGGGAGTGCTGGCCGATCTCGTGGAATCGGCCATCGAGGAGACCGGGACCGGCCCGCTCGAGCTGTTCCCTTGCCGCTGCAAGCCGGATGGCGGCGTCTACTGCCTCAACAGCGATCGGCTGTTGTAGGGAGCGATCAGCTGTAGAAGGGGGTCGCCCCGGCCGCGTGGTCCGTCACGTCCACGATGCCCGAGATCTCGGGCACTCCCTCCCGCAGCATCCGCTCGATGCCCTGCTGCAGGGTGACCTTGGCCATCCCGCACCCCTGGCAGCCACCGCTCATCTCGAGGTAGACGACGTTGTCGCGCACCTCGACGAGCGAGACATGGCCGCCGTGCGACGCGATTCCCGGATTGATCCGCTCGTCGATCACCTGCTTCACGCGATCGGCCAGCGGCCCCTCCAGCGCCCCCGAACCGATCGGCTTCAGGTTCGGGTTGTTGAACCGGAAGCCACTGCCCTGGATGGACTCCACCCAGTCGATCTCGGTCCCCTCGAGCAGGGCCACGCTCTCGGCATCGACGGCCACGCGCAGACCGTCCGACTCGAACACCTGATCGCCCGGGCCGATCTCCTCCGCCTCGACCAACGCCAGGTCGTACTCAGGCGCGAGGGGGCTCGAGCTCACCACGGCGACGCGGACCGTGAGCTGCTCCTCGCCTTCCTCCTCTATGAAATCCCGGATCCGCTCTCTGGCGGCCTGACTGAAGCCTATCACTTTGCGCACTCCATGGGTTCGTGGTGGCACCACCCGGACGCCCTCATCCGCTCTGCCGGGCACGTCATGTAAACCGCGACCGCGTGGAGGTTCAGGGCGAAGCGTGAAGGCCTTCGGCGCCGTACGATCCCCGCTCGTTGTTTTTCGGGGCTCTTTCCAAGAACTTCCTGGATACCGAGACGCTGCAGGGAGGCCCACTGACGGCATGAGCACGCACCCGGCGATAGGGATAAACCCCGACTGGATGAGCACAGGGAGCTCCTTCGAGGAGGAGCTGCAGGGGCTCATCTGGCGTCGGGTCCGACTCATCTTCGCGCTGGGCCTCGGCGCGAGCCTGGCGCTCTTCGTCGTCGACAACGTCCTCATCCCCTACCGCTCCTTCGTCTCGCCCCTGGAGCCCTGGCGCACCGAGATCTGGCTGATGCACGCCGCATCCTACGCCATCGCCCTGCTCGTCGTCCTCTTTGGACGCTTGCGGAGCGTACCGCTCCAGATGGTGGCGATGTGGGTTACGGCCTTCAACATCGTGCTGTTGATCGCGGGACTCGCCGTGCTCGAGCCCGGACGGGAGCCCCACCTCGGAATCTCGCTGTTGCTCTTCACTTTCGCGGCGTTCGTCCCCTGCCGGGTCGCGCAGACATGGCTCGCCGGCATCGCGGTCACGGCCGTGCCTGCCATCTATGGCCTCAGCTATGCCTTCGTCCCCGAGGTAGCGACGTTCTGGGCCGGTCGGGGGGGAGCGTCGGCGCAGATAGCCGCGCTGGCGTGGAACACCACGGGAACGGCGATCCTCGCGGTGGTGTCGGTGGCGATCAGCCGGAACCTCTACAGCCTTCGGAAGACCGCATTCAAGGCGGAGCGGCTGGGCAACTACCTCATCGAGCGGGAGCTGGGCGCCGGTGGCATGGGCCAGGTGTTCCTCGCGCGGCACGCCCTCATGTGCCGGCCCACGGCGGTAAAGGTCGTACGGAGCACGAACGGTGAAGGGCTGGCTCTTCAGCGGTTCGAGCAGGAGGTGCGACTCTCGTCCACGCTCACGCACCCCAACACGATCACGATCTTCGATTTCGGCCGGACACCGGACAACACCTTCTACTACGCGATGGAGTACCTGGCCGGCATGGATCTCCAGGAGCTCATCGAGAGGCACGGCCCGCTTCCGGCCAATCGGGCGGTGTACATCCTTCGGCAGGTCTGCGGATCGCTGGCCGAGGCGCACTCGCGTGGCATCGTGCACCGCGACATCAAGCCCTCGAACATCTTCCTTACGCAGCGGGGCGGCCTGTTCGACTTCGTGAAGGTGCTGGACTTCGGCCTCGCCAAGCGGATCGAGGCGGAAGGGGCGGCTGAGCTGACGAAGACGGGGATGCTGTTCGGGACGCCTCAATACATCGCGCCGGAGACCGTGTACGGGACCGATCCGGCCGACCACCGCTCCGACCTCTACAACGTCGGCGGCGTCGCCTACTGGCTGCTCACGGGGCAGCCGCTGTTCGCCTCGGCCAACCCCGTCGAGTTGATCATCGATCACGTGAAGACGGTGCCCAGGCCACCGAGCGAAGTATCGGAGATCGCGATCCCGCCCGTGCTGGATACCCTCGTTATGCGGCTACTCGAGAAGAAGCCCGACGACCGCTTTGGCTCCGCGTCGGAGGTCGACGCCGCGCTGCGGGAGATCGCCTCCGATGATCCCTGGACCAAGGAACAGGCCCGGGAGTGGTGGGAGCTTCATGTGCCCCCGGAGGAGATGGTGATCACCGAGTGCGCCTGAGCGCCTGGCTGAACGTCCGCCCAGAAGAGGTGCGCCCGGTCACGCTCTCCTTCTGGGGGGCGTTTCTCGTCATCGCCTTTCTCGTCCTGGCACGCTCGCTTCGAGAGGCGCTCTACCTCACGACGTTCCCTGTCGAGTCGCTGCCGTATGTCACGATTGCGGTGGCCGTGCTGAGCATCCCTACGGTCGGCCTCTTCGTCAGACAGCTCTCCCATCATGAACCGCGACGCGTCCTCCGGGCCGTGGTTGTCGGGCTCGGCGTCGGCCTCGCCGCCCTCTGGCCGGTTGCCGCGAGACTCGAGGCGGCGGTGGTCGCGTTCTACCTGTGGACCGCGCTCGGGACGCTGCTCCTGACGTCGGGGTTCTGGGTCGTGACGGCGGACTACTTCCCTGTCCGGGGGGCGAAGCGAGTGTTCGGTCTGATCGCGACCGGTGGCACGGCCGGTGCGATGATCATGGGTAACTCGATCTCGTGGCTGACGAGCCGCTTCGAGATGACCCTCCTGATCCCCGGCCTGATCATCCTACTCGTCCTCTTCCTGCTCCCGCTGTCGATTCTTCCGAAGCTGGAGCGAGCGGGCCCGGATTCAGGAGCGGGGGAGCGGAGCGGATCCGCCATCCGGGAGGGCCTCAGCCTGGTACGGCGCACGCCGCACCTACGGACGATCACACTCATCGTGCTTTGCGCCACGATGGCGAGCGTGCTGGTCGACTACCAGTTCAAGGAGCTCGCCCGGGCGACGCTGACGACAAAGGAGGAGCTCGCCAGCTTCTTCGGCGCGTTCTATGGCTGGACGGGCGCAATCTCGCTCATGATCCAGCTCCTGATCGCCGGCTCCGTTCTGACCCGCGCGGGGATCGCGGCCACGATGGCCGTGCTGCCGATGATCCTCCTGTTCGGTTCGGCGGGGCTGCTGCTCATCCCAAGCCTTCTCATCGGAACCCTCGTGCGCGGAGCCGACAACTCGCTCCGCAAATCCCTCCACCGGTCGGTGCTGGAGGTGCTGTACGTACCGATCCCGTCCGTGCTGCGGCGCAAGACGAAGACGTTCATCGACTCGGTCGTCGACGCGGGCGCCGAAGGTCTCGGCGCCGTCATCGTCTTCCTGTGGGTGACGCTGCCCGGGCTTCCGTCGCGCTACCTCTCTATCTTCGTGATGGTGATCTCCGCGTACTTCATCTATCTGAGCCGCCGGATGGGACGGCGGTACGCGACCACGATTACCGACCAGCTCATCGAAGGCGGAGTCGGGGGCCCGGAGGCGGTGGCGCGGCTCGACCAGAGCCTCCTGATGAGCGCGACGTTCACGGAGGTGGACCTACGATCCGCGCTGGGGAGGATGGGCGCAGAGCCCGTCGCGGCCTCGGCTGCGGCCGATGCCGGGGTCGAGGCCGGCGCCGATATGGCGGTTGACCTGCTTCAGCGCCTCGGCTCCTCCAGCCCGGTAGAGGTCGGGGCGGCTCTGGCCGAGGGGACGACGTGGACGGAAGCGCACTTGCCGGTGCTTACGCGTCTCCTCGCCAGGGATGCCCTGAGGCAGCAGGCGATCTCCGTGCTCGCAGAGATGGGAGACGGGGCAACGCCCTACCTGGCGGCGGAGCTGGGCGACGAAACGGGCGACTTCGTGATTCGGCGACGCATCCCGCGGGTGTTCGCCCAGGCGGGCGGCACGGACGCCGACGACGCCCTGCTGGACGCGCTATCGGCGGGCCGCTTCGAGATCCGCTACCGCGCCGCGTCCGCCCTGGTCAGCCGCCGCCGGAGCGGTGTCCCCGAGTCGGAGCGCGACGCGGAGGAGATCATCTGGGACACGATCCGCAGGGAGGTCGGGCGCGACCGCCCCGTGTGGGAGCTGCAGCGACTCCTGGACGACTGGGGCGCGGAAGACGACCTGGTGGCGCGCCACGCGGAGGTCCGCGGTGACCTCAGCCTCAAGCACACCTTCCGATTGCTCTCGCTGGTGCTCGATCCGGATGCGGTGCGGGCGGCCTATCAGGGGATCACCAGCGAGGACGAGCGGCTGCTCAGCCTCGCCCTCGAATACCTGGAGCAGGCCCTCCCAAAGGATATCCGCGAGCAGCTCTGGCCGTTCATCGGCGACCTCACAGAGCGTCAGCGCTCCAGGGCCATTCGGTCGATCGAGGTGGTCGTGGAGGAGCTGGTGGAGACGGGCGCCACCCTCTTCGCCAGTGCGGAGAAGCGGGAAGCGCTGCGCCGGATGATCGAGAAAAAGGACTCGTAGCCTTACCCAGCGTTGCCGACGTAGGTCACGAACTCGGACAGCTCCTTCTTCCCGATGTCCGGCACCAGAGCGTCCTCGGCCGGATAGCCCACCACGAGCAGCAGGAAGGGACGCTCGTTCTCCGGCCGTCCGAGGATCTCGTTCAGGAAGCCCATCGGGCTGGGCGTGTGCGTCAGCGAGGCGAGGCCGGCGTGATGAAGCGCCGCGACCAGAAATCCCGTGGCGATTCCGACCGACTCCGACACGTAATAGTTCTTGAGCTTCTCGCCGTTCGGCCCGACGAGGTAGCTCTCCGCGAAGATCGCGATCAGGTACGGGGCGGCCTCCAGAAACGGCTTGTGCTCGTTGGTGCCGAGGGGAGCCAGGGCCTCCAGCCACTCGCGCGGGGCGCGCCGCTCGTAGAACTCCTTCTCCTCCTTCTCCGCGCCCTCGCGGATGAGCCTCTTCACGTCCGGGTCGGTGACCACGACGAAGTGCCACGGCTGCCGGTTCGCCCCGTTGGGCGCCCTGCCCGCAGCCAACAGGCAGTCGTCGATGATCTCGCGCGGCACGGCACGCTCCGAGAAGTGACGGACCGTCCGTCTCCTCCGCATGTCGGCGGCGAACTCGGCGGCCCGCCGGCGCATCTCATCGACCGGATACTCCTCGTACTCCTCGAACGGGCGGAAGCCCGGTATCATCATCTCGAACCCTCGTGATCGAGCCCTATCGGGGCGCTGGCCGACTTGTTATCGGGTCGCCGGCCGTCTTGTTGTCGGGGCGCCGTCTTCAGATCTTGATATGATGCTGGATCCCCTCGCCACCGTCGCGATCGCGGCCGCCCTGCTGAGCTTCG
>DAOVWI010000055.1 GCA_030636765.1 Gemmatimonadales bacterium | reverse complement strand
GCCTCCATCCACGTAGTAGGCGTCGCCGATCTTGACCGGCGGATAGAAGGTCGGCACCGAGCACGAGGCGGTGACGGCGTCGACGAGGCCGACGGTGGAATCGACCTCTTCCTCCTCGAGCCGTCTCCCGAACCACCTCATCTCGCCCGTGCCGAAGTTGACGGCGTTCACCTGAAACGGGATGGCCAGCTCCTCGAACGTTCGGGCGGGGAGAAGCTCCTCCACGTACCGGCGCAGAACCTCGCCGCGGAAGAGCGCGGGGCGGTGGACCCCGTTCAGGAGCAGCACGCGCCGGTCCAGAGCGGCAATCTCCTTGCGGACGACGGAGCGCCCGGCGCGCTCGACCACATCCCAGTCGGCGGCCGCGGCTGCGGCCGCACCGACCAGTCCGCCGATGCTGGTTCCGACGATCGCATCCGGCCGAATCCCGAGCTCGAGTAGCGCCCGCCAGGCCCCGACGTGCGCGAGGCCACGGAGACCACCGCCGCTGAGGACGAGGACGGTCCACTCTCGTTCCTCCCGAGGCTCGCGCTCTCGGCCGGGCAGTCGCAGGACCCGGCCGGCCGCCCCCGCAAACCTCCGGAGCCTTGCGAGAGCACCGCGCTCGGGTGCGTGAACGCTCATCCCTCTCCCTCCTTCCCGGAGCTGACCCTCGCTCCTCCTGGCGCTTACCCTCGAGGGTGTGCCTCGTTACGGCGGCGCGGTTCGCGGGCCGTTCGAATGGATCGCGGGCCGTTCATGCTGCCCCGAAGCCGCCCCCACCGGGCGTGCGGATGCTGAGCACGTCGCCGGGCTCCAGGTCCAGGCAGATCTTCCCGGGCAGCTCCCTCTCCTCGCCGTCCCGAATCAACACGTTTCGGCCGACGCTCCCGCCGTCACCGCCGTCGAGGCCGTATGGGAACAGCCTTCGCCGGTCCGAGAGAATGCACGCGCGGGCCGCCCCGGTAACCCGGATGTCGCGGCGCACTCCGTCCCCTCCACGGTGTCGTCCGGCGCCGCCGGAACCATACCGCACCTCGTAGCGGAGCACGTGAAGCGGATACGCGTACTCCAGCGCCTCGACGGGCGTGTTCAGCGTGTTCGTCATGTGCGTGTGCGTCGCGCTGGCGCCGTCCGACCGGCAGCTCGCGCCGGCCCCGCCGGCAATCGTCTCGTAGTACGCGTAGGGACGTTTCCGGGCCGGATCCCACCCACCCACGGTCACGTTGTTCATGGTCCCCTGGCTCGCCGCCGGAACCCGGCCGGGAACGGCCCGCGCGAGCGCGCCGAGAAGGACATCCGTGATCCTCTGTGAGGTCTCGACGTTCCCGGCCGCTACCGCCGCCGGCGGCCGAGGGTTCACCACCGATCCTTCGGGCGCCACGACGCGGATCGGCCGGAGGATGCCGCCGTTGGAGGGTACGTCCTCTCCGAGGAGAGCCCGAAAGACGTAATAGGTCGCCGACACGGCCACGGCATACGGGGCGTTGACGCTGCTCGGCCGCTGCGAGCTCGTCCCGGTGAAGTCGACCTCCGCCTCTTCCCCCCGGATTCGGAGCGCGACGACGATCGGCACGGGGCCCTCGCTCACGCCGTCGTCGTCCAGCGCATCCTCAAACCGATACTCGCCGTCCGGCAGCGAGGCGATGAAGCGGCGGGCCACCCGCTCCGTGTAGTCGATCAGCTCCAGCATGTAGCGCCCCACCTCCTGGCGCCCGTAGCGCCGGCTCATGCCCCGGAGCCGGCGGACACCCCGACGGACGGAAGCTAGCTGGGCGCGCAGATCGCCGGCTCGCTCCTCGGGGGTTCGCACGGCGTCGAGCAGAAGATCTCGCACCTCGACATCCAGCTTCCCGCCCCGTACGAGCTTCCTCGGAGGAATGACCACGCCCTCCTCGGATAGCTCGGAGGCGAGGCCCATCGATCCCGGCGTGGCCCCGCCCACGTCGGCGTGGTGCGCGCGGTTCGCCACAAAGCCGAGGAGCTCTCCCTCCTCGGCGAACACCGGCGCCACCAGGGTGATGTCCGGGAGGTGCGACCCTCCTCGATACGGATCGTTCAGGATCGCGACGTCGCCGGGCTCGAGCTCGAGCGACTCCAGGCACCCGGCTACCGACAGGGGCATCGCTCCGAGGTGAACGGGGATGTGGGCCGCCAGGGCCGCCATCTCCGCACGGGCGTCGAAGACGGCGCACGAGTAGTCCCGCCTCTCCTTGATGTTCGGCGAGAACGCGGAGCGCTGCAGAACCGCTCCCATCTCCTCGGCGATCGAGGCGAAAAGGTGACGGTACACCTCGAGCCGAACCGGGTCGACGCGCCCGTTCGGGCTCCGTTCGCTCATCGCGCCGCCGGCCCGGTTGGTTCGTTCACGGCTCGGTCCCTACCTCGATGAGGAGGTTCCGGTACCCGTCGACGCGCGCCCGATCCGAGGGGCCCAGGTAGAGCGTCGTGTCCGTCGAGACCACGATCGCAGGCCCCGCCAGCCGGTTACCGGGACGGAGCGCGCCATGCTCGAGCACGGGAGCCTCCCGCACGTCAAGCGTGGCCTCGCTGCCGGGCCGCTGACCGAGCACCACGGGTCTTCGGTCGAGCTCGACGGGGGCCTTGCCCTCGGCGCCCTCCGCCTGCTCCTCGAGCGGTGGAGGCTCCACCCGGCCGATGGCCCTGACTCGCACGTTCACGACCTGGACCGGAGCAGCCGGATCGGAGTGGCCGTAGAGGCGCTCGTGCTCGGCATGAAACAGGCCTACGAAATCGGGACTCAGCGGTACCGCCACCTCGAACGCCTGGCCCTCGTACCGCACATCCAGCTCCCGCCGGAGGGAGATCCGATCCGACCCGATGCCGTCGGCCGCCACCTCCGAACGTCCCCGTTCCTCGAGGCCGGCCGCCACCGCCTCCACCTTCGCCAGAGCGGCATCGCCCGGCTGCATCACCGTCTGCACGTAGTCCTTGAGAACGTCCGCGGCGAGCATCCCGAACGCCGACAGGACCGACGCCGACGGGGGCACGAGGACCCTTCGAATGCCGAGAGCCCGGGCCAGGTCACACGCGTGGAGCCCTCCCGCTCCACCGAACGACACGAGGGTGAAGTCCTCGGGGTCGCGGCCGCGCTCCGCCGAGATCTCCCTGAGCGCCCGCTCCATCCGAGCGTTCGCGACGCGCACCACGCCGAGCGCCGCCCGGCGGGCGAGGTCGGCCTCCTTCAGCCCGCGGGTCTCGAGACCGGCCTCTCGGCCCAGCTCGGCCAGCGCGGCCAGCGCGGCGTCGGCATCCAGGGCGAGCGCACCGGCCAGAAACCGATCCGGCGGCAGCCTCCCGAGCACGACGTTGGCGTCGGTCACCGCCGGCTGCTTCCCACCGCGCCCGTAGCACACGGGCCCCGGCGCCGCACCGGCGCTCTCGGGTCCGACCCGGAGCGCTCCGCCGGCGTCGACCCGGGCGATCGATCCGCCGCCGGCGCCCACCGTGTGGATGTCCACCATCGGAACCCGCACGGGCAGTCCGGCGATCTCCCCCTCGGAGGTGAAGGGGACGCCGCCATCGAGGAGCGCCACGTCCGTCGAGGTCCCTCCCATGTCAAAGCTGAGGATCCGCTCGTTCCCGGCGGCCCGCGCGACCCGGAGCGCGCCCACGACCCCCGCCGCCGGCCCGGACAGGATGGACCGCACCGCCTCGCGCCTCGCCGCCTCGACGCCGGCGCTTCCTCCGTTCGAGAGCATGATCCGAAGCGTCCCGGAGGGAAGACGCTCCTCCAGGTGGCCCAGGTAGCGGTCGAGGATCGGCCCCACGTAGGCGTTGAGGGCCGTCGTGCTCGCGCGCTCGTACTCGCGGAACTCCGGCAGCACCTCGCTGGAGAGCGACACGTGGAAGCCGGCTTCCCGCAGCGCCCGGCCCACGCTCGCCTCGTGCCCGGGGCGGGCGAACGAGAAGAGGAGGCAAACGGCCACCGACTCGGCGGCGGCGGACCGGAGCCTGCCGATGAGCCCGGGCAGGTCGCCCTCGTCCAGCGGCTCCAGCTCGACGCCCGCATGGTCCACGCGCCCGGAGACCTCGAAGCTGAGCTCCTCGCTCGCCAGCGGCTCCGGCCTCCGGGACTCGAAGTCGAAGAGATCGGGACGATCCTGCCGGCCGAGCGTCAGCAGGTCCCGGAAGCCGCGCGTGGCGACGAGCGCCGTCCTCGCGCCCTTCCGCTCCAGAACAGCGTTCGTGGCGATCGTGGAGCCGTGCACGATGGACGCGCCGGCCCGTAGGCCGGAGATCTTGCCGGCGGCTTGGGTCCCGCCGTCATCGGTGGACGTGCCCGCGTCGGTGTCCGTCGCGCCAAGCAGCTGCTCGAGTCCAGCCAGCACCGCGCGCGAGGGGTCCTCCGGAGTCGAGAACACCTTGCATCGGCGGAGCGGACCGATCCCGTCGATCGCCACGAGGTCGGTGAACGTCCCGCCGACATCGATGCCAATACGCAGTCCACCCTCCGTCCGCCCGTTTTCACGGCCCGCCGCTTTGACGCGTTCCATACGTAAGGCAGATAATACACGCTCGTTCGAAGCGTCCACAGCACCCAGCGACCGGCTCGAGGCGCGCCCCATGGCAAGACTGAGGATCCGCACGCCCGCCGACTTCGGGTTTCTGCCCGCGGTCTATTCGCACGGCTGGTTCCAGTGTGCGCCGTTCCACTGGGAGCAGGAGACCGGGATCCTGACGCGCGTCGTTCGCGACGAAGGTGGCCTCCCGGCGCTGCTTCGGATGAGCGAGCCGGCGCGGGGCACGCTCGAGGTCACGGTGGGAGTCGAGGGAAGGCTGTCTCCGGACGCCCGGCGGTACTTCGCGTCGCTCGTCACCCGCATGCTTCAGCTCGAGCGAGACATCTCGGGCTTTCACGCGCTGTGCCGGCGGCACGACCACCTCGCGCTCCTCCCCGCACTGGGCGCGGGGCGGCTGCTGCGCTGCCCGACGCCGTGGGAGGAGCTCGTTCGCGCGATCGCCGCAACGAACGTCGCGTGGCCGCAGGCCGTTCGAATGATCTCGCTGGTCGCCGGCCTGGGCGAACCGATCGACGGCATGCATGCCTGGCCGGCTCCGGGGCGCGTCCTCGAGGCCGGCGAGGAGAAGCTGCGGGAGCGCTGCCGCCTCGGGTACCGGGCGCCCTACATCATCGAGCTGGCCGCGAGGATCGTCAACGGGGAGCTGGATCTGGAGCCGATCCGCAGAGGAGAGGTCCCGGATGACGAGCTGAGGAAGCTCTTCCTCGGAATCAAGGGGATCGGGCCGGCAACGACGGACTACCTGATGATCCTGAGCGGGCGCACCGATCGCCTCTCCATCGACAGCGCGGTCTACGCGTACGTCGGAGAAACGCACTTCGGAGGCGAGCGGCCCGATGCCGAGCAGATCGAGCGGCTGTACGAGCCGTTCGGCCAGTGGCGGGCGCTCGCGTTCTGGTTCGAGTTCCTGCAGGAGAAGTGGTGGCGACCCGCCGGCTTCGACTTCCGGGAGAGGTAGGATGGGGAAGCGGATCAGGTCGGACGCCCGGCTGGTGGCGGCGTTCGCTGCCGTTTACCTCATCTGGGGCTCCACCTACCTGGCGATCCGCTTCGCCATCGAGACGCTGCCGCCGTTTCTCATGGCCGGCGTTCGCTTCACGATCGCCGGAGGTCTGCTGTACGGGTGGACGCGGCTGAGGGGAGCGGAGGCTCCCCTCCGGGTCCACTGGCGATCGGCCGCGATCGTCGGGGGGCTGCTCTTTCTTGGGGGCAACGGTGGCGTGGTGTGGGCCGAACAGACCGTGCCCTCGGGCCTCTCGGCGCTCATCGTGGCGATCGTGCCGCTCTGGATGGTGCTCTTCGACCGCGGACGCAGCGAGAAGCCCTCCCGGGCGGTCTGGCTCGGACTCCTTCTCGGCTTTCTCGGGGTCGGCCTGCTGGTCGGCCCGAACGGTCTGGGCGGCGGAGAGAGCGTGGATCTTGCCGGAGCCGGAGCCCTGTTGCTCGCGTCGGTTCTCTGGGCGACGGGCAGTCTCTACGCCAGACGGTCCACGTTGCCCTCCTCCCAGAGCCTCGCCACCGGCATGCAGATGTTCACGGGAGGCGCCCTGCTGCTCGCCCTCGGCGCCGTCACGGGAGAGCTCGGCCGTGTGGAACCCTCGGCGATCTCGGGCCGCTCGCTTCTGGCGCTCGCCTATCTGATCGTGTTCGGCGCCCTGGTCGCCTTCAGCGCCTACGTGTGGCTGCTTCGGGCCACGACACCGGCAAAGGCCGCCACCTATGCCTACGTGAATCCCATCGTGGCCGTCATCCTGGGCTGGGCCCTGGCGGGCGAGCCGCTGAGCCCGCGCATCGCCATGGCGGGAGGGCTGATCGTAGCGGCGGTGCTACTGATCGTCGGGTGGCGCCGCACCCCCCGGGCTACAAGATCCGAAGCACCGTCGTGAAGGCCAGCCCAAGGACGACAAGCACGACGCCGGAACCGATCACGTTCATCCAGCGAGCGTTCGCCCACCGTCCCATGCGCGCGCGGTCGTTCACCGCCAGCAGCAGGAACACGGCGACCGCGGGCAGGAGCAGCCCGTTCGCGACCTGCGCGAACAGGATGAGAGGAACAGGCCGCAGGCCGACTGCCGCGAACAGAGCGCCGACCACGAGCACCACTCCCCAAACCGCGCGTGCCCCTTTTCCCCGAATGGAGGCGTCCCAACCGAGAGTGCCCGTCGTCGCGTAGGCCGCCGCGAGGGGCGCCGTCACGGCCGATGAGAGGCCGGCCGCGAGCAGGCCGACCGAGAAGAAGACGCGGGCCCAGCCCCCGAGCAGGGGCTCCAGCTGGACGGCCATGTCCGCCGCGTTCCTGATCTCACCCCCCACGGAGGCACCCGCTGCCGTGATCACGACCGCGATGCTCACCAGCCCTCCGAGAAGGATCGAGAACGCAGCCTCACGTCGCGCCACCGGGAGGTCCTCGGGACCCGACCACCGCCGTCCGACGGCCGTTGCGTGGAGGAACAGGTTGTACGGAACGACCGTGGTTCCAATGAGGGCGACGACCAGGAGCAGCTCTCGGCCCCCGGCGATCCGCGGCACGAGAAGGCCCCGCAGAAGATCCCCGGGTGGCGGGGCCAGGATCACGGCCGTGGAGAGAAAAGCGATCGCCATGACGGCCACGAGCCCGATGAGCACCCGTTCGACCACCCGGTACCGACCCGTCCAGAGCAACCCGAAGGCGAGAACGGCCAGCAGGATCGGCCAGCCGCGACCACCCGAGCCGAACAACCCCTCCGCGCCGAGTGCTCCGCCGGCCAGGTTGCCCGCCTCAAACGCGGCGTTCCCGACGGCGATCGCCGAGAGCACGAGGCCGACGGCCAGTATGCGGGACAGGGGTCCGCGGAAGCGTTCCCGAACCGCCTCGCCGAGCCCCGCTCCCGTCACGAGGCCGAGGCGGGCCGCCATCTCCTGAAGCGCGAGGGTCGCGAGCACGGAAAAAAGGAGCGCCCAGAGGAGGGAGACCCCATAGCCAGCTCCCGCCAGAGTCGCCGTCGTCACCGTGCCGGGGCCGATAAACGCCGCCGCGACCATGGCTCCCGGCCCCACATCACGCCACGCCGGGAGGATCTTCATGCCAGCCCCACGAGCCTCCCGGTTTCCTCCCACAGCCGCTCCGCCAGAGCGGGATCGCGAGCCGACTCCGACGGCTCGACCGGCTTCGTGTCACGGAAGTAGAGGCCGCTCACTCCCTCCACGTCTTCGGAGCTCGCGAGATAGACCGGCGTTCTCGCCCCGTGCCGGGGCCGCTTCAGGACGGGGGCCAGCAGGCGAAGCGGCCGGAGGCGACCGATAGGGAGGAAGTCGTAAATGAGGTTGGTGCCGATGACGCCGGGGTGCAGCGCGTTCACCGTCACGCCGCTTCCGTCCAGCCGGCGCGCCAGCTCCCGGGTGAAGAGGACGTTGCAGAGCTTGGACTGGCTGTACGCCGAGATGCCGCTGTACCGACGCGTCTTCTGGAGGTCGTCGAAGTCGATCGAGCCCTGCCGGTGGGCGTCGGAGCTCACCACAACGATCCGCGAGGGAGCGCTCCGCCTCAGCAGATCCAGGATCAGGTACGCGAGTAGATAGGGCGCCGCGTGGTTCACCCCGAACTGCATCTCCAGACCATCCTCGGTCTCCTGCCTGACCCTCGTGAATACGCCGGCGTTCAGGACCAGGACGTCGAGCCGGGGATACGTCTCCACGATCGACCCCGCCAGAAGCCTCACCTCGCGCTGCGACGAAAGATCGGCGATCAGCAGATCCACCTCCCCTCCAGTCTTGCGAGCGATCTCGGAACGGGCGGCTTCGCCCCGCTCACGGCTCCGGCAGACCATGACCACCCTCGCCCCACGTCCGGCAAGCCCCAAGGCCGTGGCCTTGCCGATCCCGGCGTTGGCCCCGGTGATCAGCGCGATCTTCCCCTTCATCGCTCTCTCCTTCACATTCACCGCTTCCGCGGACCGGCGGGCCCTTCACCACTCCCGCGGACCGGTACTATAAGAGCCTCGTGGCACGGGGAGCGAGATGGACGACCAGGATCCGGCCGGCCGGCCGGGGGAAGGCGAGGCGCTGCTGGACGGATTCCCGGTGACCGTCCGGATCCCCGTGCACTGGGGAGAGCTGGACGCCTTCGGCCACGTTAACAACACCGTCTTCTTCCGCTACTTCGAGACCGCGCGGATCCGGTACCTGGAGCGATGTGGATTCATGGCCTCATACGATCGGAGCCGCATCGGAGCCATCCTCCACTCCACGAGCTGCCGCTTCCGGCTTCCGCTGAGCTTCCCGGAAACGGTCCTGACCGGCGCCCGGGTCCTCGACATCGGAGAGGACCGGTTCACGATGGGCTACCGCATCGTCTTGCCCGCTCGGGAGGCGATCGCCGCAGAAGGAAGCGGGATCGTTGTCTCGTTCGACTACGCCGCGGGGAGGAAGGTGCCGATCCCGGAAGCCGTACGCCGGGGGATTCTCGAGCTGGAAGGCGGAGAGCCGGCAGGCGTCCCGGCCTAACCCAAGGGGTGCCGGCCTGACCCACGAGGCGCCGGCCTAACCCAGAAGCGACCTGATCAGGTAGGCGATCCCGAAGCCCACGTAGTTGCCGACCGCGTAGCCGATCAGCCCGGCGGCGAGGCCGGGCAGCATCAGCGCGGGCCACTTGCGCGCGATCGCGAGCGCCATCGCGGTCGTCGGTCCGCCGATGGCAGCCTGCGAAGCTACGGATAGGGTGGCGATATCGGTCCGAACCAGTCTCCCGACGCCGTAGATGACGACTCCGTGGACGCCCACCACGATCACCATCAGGTAGAGGACCGCCGGTCCCACCACGACGATCTCGGACACCCTCGACCCGATGCCGATGAGCGCGAAGAAGAAGTGCAGCGCGATCGTTCCGAGGAGCATGGAGCCGGAGAGCCGTCGGACCGCCGGCAGCTGGCCGGCGCCCAGGGCAAGCGTCGTGAGCCAGAGCACCGACGGGATCGCGGGCATAGCGGCGGAGAGCTGGTCGGCGAGCCAGATAAGGGAGAACCCGAGCGCGAACAGGAGGGTGACATCCAGCGCCCGCAGGGCCGCCCCGTCGCTCAGGCCGGCGCCGGCTGCCCCGGGGCCGGCCACGGCGCTCTCTGCCACCGCTGCTCCGGCGCCGCCCACGGCGCTCCCGGCCGCCATGTCGCCTTTGGAGCGTGAAAGCCAGAGGGGGATGAGGAGCGTCGCCCCGAACCACACGGCCGTCACGATGTTGTCGGCGGCGGTGGCCGCCGCGAAGAGCGAGGTGGGGAGCTCGAGCGCCCGGCCGACAGCGACGAAGTTGAGGCTGCCTCCGGAGTAGGTGCCCGTCGTGACGCCGGCCAGCTTCCACGTCTCGGCCCCGAACGCCCCGGACAGAACCAGCGCCCCGACCACCGAGCCCAGGGCCGTGCCGAGCACGCCGATCCCGAAGGCGCCCAACATCCGAGGGCCGGCCTCCCGCAGGTCGCTCAGCCGCACCGCCAGCAGGAGCCACGCGATGGCCAGCGAGGTCACGGGCCCGAAGATCCCGTCGTAGATAGGGGAGGCGGTCGGCACGAGGCCGAGGTTGGAGAGGGCGGCACCCAGGACGATGACGAGCAGCGCCGCCCCGACATTGCGGGCCCAGGTATAGCGCGCCTCCAGCCAGAAGGCGAGCGCGGTGATCGTCGCTATGGCGGCCGCGAGAGCGATCGGTCGGGAGATCACTCCTACGGCCTCGCCGGCCTCCCGCTGGCCGGCGGCCCCACCACCCGCTCACTCAGCGGCAGGTGCCTCCATGTTCTCGACCATCGCCCGCGCGAACTCGCTCGTCTTCAACAGCGTCGCTCCCTGCATCAGCCGCTCGAGGTCGTACGTGACCCGCTTCTGACCCATCGTCCTCTCAAGCCCCTGGATGACGAGGTCCGCCGCCTCGTCCCAACCCAGGTAGCGGAACATCATCTCGCCCGACAGGATCAGCGAGCTCGGGTTGACCTTGTCCTGGCCAGCGTACTTGGGCGCGGTCCCGTGCGTCGCCTCGAACAGGGCGTGACCGGTTTCGTAGTTGATGTTCGCGCCGGGCGCGATGCCGATCCCGCCGACCTGGGCGGCCATGGCGTCCGAGATGAAATCGCCGTTCAGGTTCATCGTTGCGATGACGTCGTACTCGGCTGGTCGGGTGAGAATCTGCTGGAGGAAGGCGTCGGCGATCACGTCCTTGATCACGATTCCGTTGGGCAGCTTCATCCAGGGACCGCCGTCCCACGGCTCGGCCCCGAACTCGTCGCGGGCGAGCTCGTATCCCCAGTCGCGGAAGCCGCCCTCCGTGAACTTCATGATGTTTCCCTTGTGCACGAAGGTCACGGTGGCTCGTCCGCGGTCGAGGGCGTGCTGGATCGCCGCCCGAATGAGACGCTTGGAGCCCTCCTCGGAGATCGGCTTGATCCCAATGGCGCTGGTCTCGGGAAAACGGATCGATGTGACGCCCATCTCCTCCTGGAGAAACTCGATCAGCCGGCGGGCTTCCTCCGTCTTGGCCCGGTACTCGATCCCCGCGTAGATGTCCTCGGTGTTCTCCCGGAAGACGATCATGTCCATCTTCTCGGGCGTCTTGACCGGTGACGGCACGCCCTGGAAGTACCGAACCGGCCGCACGCACGCGAACAGATCGAGTCGCTGGCGCATGGTCACGTTGAGGGAACGGAAGCCGCCGCCCACGGGGGTCGTGAGCGGGCCCTTGATGGCCACCAGGTGGTGCTCGATCGCCATCAGCGTGTCGTCGGGCAGCCAGCTGCCGGCGGTGTTGTTGGCCTTTTCGCCCGCCAGCACCTCGAACCACACGATCGCGCGATCGTCTCCGTAGGCTTGACGGACAGCTCCGTCGAACACGTGCTGGGCGGCGCTCCAGATGTCGGGACCGATCCCATCGCCCTCGATGAAGGGGATGACCGGTTGGTCTGGGACGCGCAGCACTCCATCTTCCAGCGTGATCGGCTCTCCCTCGGAGGGCGGCGTCAGGTACTCGTATTCGGGAAGCGTGGTCGTTTCGGGCATCGCATATCGCTCTCGGTTCTCGTGGTCCGCCTCGCGGCAGTTCTCTCCGCGTGTCTCGGGCTCGTGGCGCGCCGCGGTGCTCCTCGTGCGACGCGGCGCGCGCGGTCAGCTTAGCGTGGTGTACGCCGGTTTACAATCGGCCGGGCCCGCCTCCTGCCGGCGAGCGCTGCTTTGAGATCGGACGCCGAGCTGCCGCGGGAGGTGGCCGCCCTCATTCTCGCCGCCTTCGATCGATACCACAGCCATTTCAGAGCCATCTCGCGCCGGGCCAAGAGACGCTTCGAGACGCGCGATTGGCAGGGGATGCAGCGCGACTCCTTGCGCCGCCTGATGCTGTACAACCTGCACTCGGGGCGCGCAGTCGACGGAAGCGCATCTCGACTCGGCGAGAGGGTCCTGGACACAGACCTTTGGGCCGGGATCCGGGAGCAGTACGGCACTCTGTCGGCGGACCGCTGGGACGCGGAGATCGCGCGTACCTTCTTCAACTCGGTGACCCGCCGGACGTTCACGACGGTCGGCGTCCGGCCGGACATCGAGTTTCTGGGACCGGAGCTGGACGAGCGTGGCGCCTTTTCCGAGAACCGACTTTCCCTCCACACCTTCCAGACCCTGGACATCCCGCCGGCCCTGGTGGAAACGGTCCTTATGGACGTGGGCTTCAAGGCACCCTTCGCGGACCTCGAGCGCGAAGCCGAGCTCGTCGCGGCCAGCGCGCGGAGGCGGTTCATGCCGGCCGCGCCGGATGGTCATGAGCCCGAGGACTTCATCCCACTGCTGGAGGTGATCCCGGAGCCGTTCTTCCGGAACAAGGGCGCGTATCTGGTCGGCCGCTGGAGGGTCGGAAAGGAGATCCACCCGTTCGTGTTGGCACTCTGCCACCCGGAAGAGGGGATCACCGTCGACGCGCTTCTCACGACCTCGAACGACGTGAGCGGAGTCTTCGGCTTCTCCCGCTCCTACTTCCATGCCGACGTCGACCGGCCCCGCGGGGTGGTGGAGTTCATCGGCTCGATCGTGCCGCACAAGCGTCGCGACGAGCTCTACACCTCGATCGGTTACAACCGCCATGGCAAGACGGAGCTCTACCGGACGCTCAGCGAGCACCTCAAG
>DAOVWI010000148.1 GCA_030636765.1 Gemmatimonadales bacterium | reverse complement strand
GCCGGGATGACATCGATCGTGACGGTGGACGTGTTCAACGGGATCATCATCACGCTCGGTGTCCTCTTCGCGGTGCCCTACATGGTGTTCGAGCTGGGCGGGGTACAGGCCGTGATGAACGCCCTGCCGCAGAGCCACCTCGAGCCGCTCGGAGGCCACAACGTCCTGTGGGTGTTCGGCGTGGCCGCCCCCACCTTCCTGCTCATCCTGGGCGAGAGCGGCATGTACCAGAAGTTCTTTTCGGCCAAGAATGAGAGCGCGGCACGGAAGGCGGTGGTGGGGATGGTGCTGGGCATCGTGATCATCGAGGTGGCGATCGCGCTTCTCGCGATCACGGGGCGGGCGGCGTTCCCCGACCTCATGGAGTCGACCTCGGTCGTAGGGCGGGCGGGCTCAGAGACCGTGATCCTGTACATCGCCCGCCATGGCCTGCCGGTGGCCGGCGGCATGGTCCTGCTGGCAGCGGCGGTCGCCATCGTGTTCTCGACCGGGAACACCTTTCTCCTCGTGCCGTCGACCAATGTGAGCCGTGACCTCTTCCAGCGATTCGTCCGCCCGGAGGCCTCGGAGCGGCAGATGTTGCTCGTGCAGCGCCTCGCCATCGCCGGGTTCGGCCTGCTCGCTCTCCTGGCGATCACCCAGTTCGACACGATCCTCTCGATGGCGCTGTATGCGTATTCTCTGGTGGGGGCGAGCCTGACACCGGCTCTGCTCGCGGCTTTTCTCTGGCGGCGCGTCACGGTGGCCGGAGGCGTGGCGTGCATCGCGGGCGGGCTCGGAGCGCTCATCGGGATCGCCGTGGCGAGCCGCCTCGGCGTCGACTTCACGCTCACACTCGGAGCCACGAAGTTCGATTTCGCGAGCAGCGATTACATCGTCATCCCGGGCGTCCTCGTGTCGATCAGCCTGATGGTCATCGTGAGCCTGCTCACCAAGCCCTCGCCCAGAGAGAAGTGGGAGCCGTTCTTCGTGCCCGCGGGGGCGAGGCTGGAGGAAGCGATCGTGGACGAGCGGCGCCATGGCGCGGGGACCGGCGACGAGGCGGCGGGGAGCATCGAGGCCGGAGAGGTCTGAAGAACCCGGCCGAGCGCCGGGAAACCGTACAGGGCCAGCGGGAAACCGTACACGGGCGGCAGACGCCCGACTCACTTTCCGCCCTTGTCGGCCTCCATCCGGCGCTTGAGCTTCTCCAGGAGCTCATCGGCCTCGAGGTCGTATTCGGGACCCTCCAGGTCATCGAGCGCTCCGGTATCTCCGGCGAGGTCGCGCTCAAGCTCCTCCCGGGCCGTGGCCAGGTCCGAGTCGCGAGCCAGGCGATCTTCCATCCGATCGAACGCGTCCGTCGCGCTCCCCGATACGCCGTGCAGCCGCTGGCTCGTCTTGGCTCGCCGGCCCCGCGCGAGAAGGGCATCTCGCTGCACCCGCGCCGTCTTCAGCTGGCTCGTCATCTCTGCGATCTCGATCCGCTTGAGCTCCAGCTCCGCGACGGCCGCCTCGCGCTTCTGTTCCAGAAGCTCGGCGCGGGCTCTGTGCTGCTCGGCGAACCGGACGGCGACTTCGATGGTCTCCTGATCGCCGATCTCCTGTGCTTGCTCCGCACGGCGCACGCAATCAGCCGCCCGCGTGATCTCAGCGGCCCGACGCTTCTGCAGGCTGGCGATCATCTTCTCCAGCTCCGGAAGACTCGCCTTGGTCTCCACGAGCTCCTCGCGCATCGCGTGGAGCAGCCGGTCCACGTCCTCCTCGGAGGTTCCGCTGAAGCGCTCTTCCAGGGTCCTCAGCGCGTCGTCCAGCGATTGTCGCAGCTTCCTGAACATGGGATCAAGTCTAATGAAGAACGGCCGCGCTCACCACGTCTGAGTCAACGCACCGACGCCACCCGAAGAGGATCCCTCCGGTGTATACTTCGAGACGACGAGGGCAACAGCGGTCTCGACACACAGCGTGCGGACGAGCCATGAGCGAGACAACCCTGACACAGGTCCCTGATCCGGCCGCTGAGGCGGACGGCAGCCGACGCGAGGTGTTCCCTGTCGAGGGAATGCACTGCGCCGGGTGCAGCAGCGCCGTGGAGCGCGCCCTGAACCGTCTGGAAGGCGTGGAGGCCGCCGTGAGCCTGACCGCCGAATCCGCCACCGTTCGGTACGAGCCGGGCGTCGTCACCGCGGACGAGCTTCGTCGGGCCGTGCAGGATGCGGGCTATTTGCTGCATCTCCCGCCGGCCGGCGGAACCGAAGCGGGCGCCATGGAGCGGGAGCGGCTGGCGCGGGCGGAGCGATACCTCGCCGAGGCGCACCGCCGGATGCGGTTCGCGTGGATCCTCGCGGCACCGGCGGCCCTCTGGATGGTCCCTGAGATGTTCCTGGACGTGAAGTGGCCGAACGCGATCTCCTACGATCTCGGGATGACTCTGATCGCGGCGGCCGTGCTGGCCGGACCCGGCGCGGCCACGCTGCGGAGCGGCTTCATGTCGCTCCGCCACTGGGCGCCGAACATGGACGTCCTCATCGCACTGGGCAGCGGGGGCGCCCTGTTGACGGGAATCTTCACCGCGCTGCACGACCTGGGTGTTTCTCCGCCCCTCATGAACTATGCGGGCGTGGGCGCGATGATCATGGCGATCCACCTGACCGGCCGCTTCATCGAGGCGAAGGCCCGCGGGCGCAGCTCGGCGGCCATCCAGCGGCTGCTCTCCCTGGAGGCGAGCACCGCGCGGGTCGTGCGCGACGGAACCGAGGTGGACGTGCCCGTGACAGAGGTGCGGGTGGGCGACGTGATGATCGTCCGGCCGGGCGAGAAGATCCCCACCGACGGCGTCGTGATCGAGGGGCGGAGCGCCGTGGACGAGTCGCTCGTCACGGGTGAATCCATGCCCGTCGAGAAGGGCCCCGGAAAACAGGTCGTGGGAGCGACCATCAACCAGGAAGGCGCTCTTCGTGTGCGTGCCACGGGCGTCGGCGAGAACACCTTCCTCGCCTCCGTCATCCGCTCCGTGGAGGAGGCACAGGGGAGCAAGGTGCCGATTCAGGAGTTCGCGGACAGGGTCACGGCCGTGTTCGTGCCGGTCGTTCTGGCCGTGGCCGCGGCCGCGCTCATCGCCTGGCTGGCGTTTCCCGGCTTCTTCCAATCGATCGCCGCGGCGGCGGCGCAGTTCCTCCCGTGGGTGGAGCCCGGCCTGGACCGTGCCTCGCTGGCTCTCTTTGCAGCCCTGGCCGTCCTGGTCATCGCCTGCCCCTGCGCGCTCGGCCTCGCCACCCCAACGGCCCTCATGGTGGGCACGGGCCTCGGCGCCGAGCACGGCGTGCTGGTGCGCGACGGGGCCGCCGTGCAGCGACTCCAGGAGGCCGACGTCATCGCGTTCGACAAGACGGGCACCCTCACCGCGGGCTCGCCGGCGGTGACGGACGTGGTGGCGGCCGAGGGGTGGACGGAAACCGAGCTGTGGCGGCTCGCCGGACCGCTCGAAGGCCTTTCGGAGCACCCGCTCGGCCGCGCGATCGCCCGGACGGCGCCCGAGGGCATCGCCGGGACGGAGGGGTCGCACGTGGCTGACTTCAGCGTCGAGCCGGGACGGGGCGTTCGCGGAACGGTCGACGGCCGAAGGGTCGTCGCCGGCAGCGATCGGCTGATGGAGGAGGAGGGCGTGGACACGTCCTCTCTGCGGGCCCGGGCCGATGAGCTGGAGGCCGACGCGCGAACGATCGTCTTCGTCGCCGTCGACGGGCGGCCGGCCGGGCTGCTGGCGCTCGCCGATCCGGTCAAGGAGGGAGCGGCCGAGGCGCTTGCGGACCTGCGCGAGATGGGTCTCGAGACCCTCATGCTCACCGGCGACAACGAGCGCACGGCTGCCGCGGTCTCCTCCCGGCTCGGCATTGCGTCATGGCGCGCCGGCCTCCTTCCCGCGGAGAAGCTCGACGTGATTCGGGAGCTGCAGGCGGCGGGCCGGATCGTGGCGATGGTAGGCGATGGAATCAACGACGCCCCGGCCCTCAAGCAGGCGGATGTGGGGCTGGCGATCGGCGGCGGAACGGACATCGCGATAGAGGCGGCCGACATGGCCCTTCTGCAGGATGATCTGGCGGTCGCCGTGCGCGCCGTGCGGCTCTCCCGCGCCACCTTCCGAAAGATCCGGCAGAACCTCTTCTGGGCGTACTTCTACAACACGGTGGCCATTCCGGTGGCCTTCCTCGGACTGCTGCACCCGGTGATCGCCGAGGCGGCCATGGCACTCAGCTCGATCACGGTCGTGACGAACGCGAACCGGCTGCGCGCCGTGAAGCTGGGCCGTTAGCGTACCGTCTCAGAAGTACGGTGGGCACTCGCTAGCTCGGGCCCTCCTCGGCCGGAGCGGACTCGCCCGTCTCACGGGCCACTCCGGCTTCCTTCTCGATCAGCGCGCGGTGGGCCTGGTATTCGGGCCGGCCATCCTGGTCGAGCAGCCCCGCCTCCACGGCCGCTCGAAGCCGGGTCGCATACCCGTCGGCTGCCGCCTGATCCCCGCCGCTGGCGGCGGCTCGGCCACCGAGCAGGAGCGCGAGGAGGTCGTTTTCGTCGTCTTCCAGAATGCCATCGGCGATCGTGCGCGCGGTGTTGGCATCCCCGATCGAGAGGTGCAGCAATCCAACGTGAAAAAGGGCATCCAGATCGATCTGGTCGGGCGACACCTGGCCATAGGCCTGCAGCGCCATGTTGGCGAACATCGACGCCTGTTCCTGGTTTCCGGATTCCTCTTCGCGCATCGACCGTTCGAAGAGGCGATCGGCGGCCTCACGAGGGGACATGGAGGCGAGGTCGGGCATGCCTCCGGCACCCCCAACTGGCCCGCCGACGCCCGACTGTAGCTCCGGCAGGCCGCCGGTGATCGGGTCGTCACCGGCGCGGGCGCGCGACTGGCGCTGGACGAAGAACGCGATGCCCACTGAGAACGCGCCGAGGGCAACGAAGGAGAGCACCCACGGAAGGTGTGCCAAAAACGGCTTCCGCCGGCGGGGACCGGTTGGCTCGCCGCAGTCGCTACAGAACATCACCCCCGGCTTCAGCTGGCCACCGCACTTCGAGCAGCGACGCGCCTCGCCGGAGAGAGGGGCGCCACACTGGGCACAGAACTGGCCCGAAGCCTTGGCACCGCATGAGGAGCATTTCATGTCAGCTCGATCCTTTCCCCACAGGTTCCCCGCGCCCGTCGCCGCGCTCGATTCCGCGTGGTATCTTGCGCCCGGCACCCCAAAAGTGGGACGGGAGCAAGCGGATCCGATGCCCTGCAGGGAGCAGAGATGAAGTCACGCTACGTTGGTCTCTTGATCGGTGTGTGGTACGTGCTGGCGCCTTTCGTCTGGGGCTATCCCATGCGATTCCTCTGGTGGCACAGCATCCTGATCGGCTCAGTGATCGTCGCGGCCTCGGCATCCTACCTGATGAGCTGGAGCCGCGGCG
>DAOVWI010000193.1 GCA_030636765.1 Gemmatimonadales bacterium | reverse complement strand
CGGCCGCCTTCGAGGCACGGAAGAGTGCTCGACCCGTCGGGTCGGGGATGTCTTGGGAGCAAGAGTCGGTCCAGTGCCCGTGAAGGCCGTGAGAAGGCGCAAACGGCGCTTGATACGGGCATTCCCCGGCTGGATGCCCTCCTAGCGAACTTCCACGAGTCCTTGCAATCCACGCAGAATTCCTTCGCCTATCCCCGGGACCTCCAGCAACTCCTGCACGCTGCCGAAGCGGCCGTTTCGAGCCCGGTAGGCGACGATGGACTCGGCTCGCGCGGTGCCGATACCGGGAAGGCCCGCCAGCCGGCCGATCCCGGCGGCATTCAGATCGACCGGACCGGACCGGGCGCCGGCGCGGCCGCGCCCGTGCCTTCGCCCCACACGGCTTGGCCGAAGTGTGATGTGCGGCGCGATGCGCTCGAGGACGGCAGGCCCGATGCCCGGAACGCGGCGGAGGTCCTCCAGCGTGACATACGGCCCGTGGATCTCCCTATCGTCAACGATGGCAAAGGCTTTGGCGGGTCCTATCCCCGGCAGACGTTCGAGCTCCTCGGCGGGCGCGGCGTTGGGATCCACCCTCTCATTCGCTTGGAGGGGGCGTTCCGCCACGGCTCGCCGGGCGAGCCCCACCGAGACCGCTCGACGCACCTCCTCCAGAGACGTGGGGACGCGCTCGCTCGAGTCTCTCTCGGCCGGCACCCACGAGAACTCGGCCTCCCCCGGCGACAAGACGAGACGTGCCGCGGCGCCCAGGAGGATGAGACCGGTGCCGACCAACAGGGAGCGGCTTTCCGATCGGTTCAGCTCGACGAGATCACCCTCCCCCGGCTCGGACTCCCTTGGTCAAGTGCATGGTTTTGCGGCAGTTCGCACGACAGGTCCTCGCCGCCGCGGAAGCCGGCACGCCAGCGTCGGGTCGCGTCTCAACCAGATCTCAAGCGTGTTTCGGTAAACCGGTTCCGCGCGTATATCTCGTGACGCGGATCCCGGTGGCCGCCTACGGCCCCGGGGGAGGCGCCGCGATCCCGCGCAATGCAGCCACTGGAGAGTCGCTTGGCAGAGCCGCCGATCCTTCTCCTCGTCCGACACGGCGAGACGGCCTCGAACCTGAGCCACAGGTTCGCGGGTTGGAACGACGATCAACTGACGGAAGGTGGGCGTGAGGGAGTCGTCGAGCTCGCCAGGGCCCTCGGTTTCCGTGGAGGGCGGCTCTATGCCAGCCCTGTTCGACGCGCCGTAGACACGGCCGAGATCCTCGCCACCGAGCTCGCGCTGGAGGTTCGCACCGTACACGATCTTCACGAGCTGGAGGTCGGTGAGTGGAAGGGCCTGACCGAGGAGGAGGTCTCGGAGCGTTGGCCGGAACCATACCGGGCCTGGCTCGAAACGCCGGACATCCTTGCGGTGAAGGGACGGGAGAGCCTCGAGGCGCTCCGAGAGCGGGCCCAAAGCGCGATCGATCAGATCGGCCGTGCCGAGCTGTCCGAAGACGCCTCACCGGCTCTCGTCGTAACGCATCTCGCGCTCATCCGGGTCCTTTGGCTGGCCGCGCGGGATCGGCCTCTCTCCGAGTACCACTCCGTCGCCGGCCATCACGGTGAGCTGTACCCCCTCCTATGGGAAGGAAGGGGAAAGCTGAGAGCGGCCCTGGGCGACCCTGTGAGCGTCGACGGGTTGGCGACCGGCCAGCGTCCGTGGAAACGGAGAAGTTAGAAGGCTGTTGAGGAAGTACGGCGGGTCACGTTACGAGCGCCGTGGGTCACAGATCCAAGGCGGCGCGACGACGCGATACCGTGCGTATCGGGGAGAAGCGGCAACGCCGGAGATGGACCTACGCCGCCGTAACCCAAAGGGCGCAGGGGGATTGCGGCCTCATACGGCGTCTCTCGTCGTCGAGGGCACCGCGCGAAGCGTGGTCGCACAGGGCATCGACTCCTCCTCTTTCCTTGTCTGAGCCTCGCGAGACCCCTGCGCGTGACCCACCGTACTTCCTCAACAGCCTTCTAGAAGACGAACGTGATCTCGGCCCAGGCCTCCACGGGCCTCCCGTCCCGCTGCGCCGGGATGTACTCCATCCGAAGCACCTTCTCCACGAGGGCCCGGTTGAATTCCCGGTTCGGCGTCGGAGACAGGAGCTCCACTTCACCGACCGGCTTCCCATTGGCGTCTACCCGCACCCTGGCCGTCACGCGCGTGCCGCGGACCTCGTCGGGCGGATTCCATTCCGGAATGAGGGAGCGGGGAACGGGGCTCGTGGTCCTCGCCCCGATGCCTCCCAGACCGGGCCGCCGAGCGGGATCGGACCCGGATGCATCGGCGCTGCGCGGCCCGGGCGTTCCGAGCGCGGGCGTCAGGGTCCCGCCCATCTCCGGCAGGTCGATCAGCGGTTCGTCCGTAAGATCGGCAGGCTCGGGAGGAGCCGGGATCTCAAACGGAGGCGCGAGGGAGAAGCTGACGGCCTGCAGCGCGCCGCCGAACGTGAGGGTCCGGACCGCCTCGGACGCCTCAGCGGGACCGGCGCGAGCCCCGGAAGGGTCGCTCCGCCACACGAAGAACGCAGCCGCGTGCAGGACCGCCGAAATCAGAAGCGACCATCCGAGCGCCGCGCGATAACGATCACCCCAGCGCTCGGACGGCAAAACGTATCGCTTGCCCACGAGACCAGATACACCCGCCGAGATGGAGGTTTCCCGCCCGAATGCTTGCCGGGGGCCAATCGGCCGGGCACTTTGCTCACCCATCGCCGCGGGCCTCCTCGCGGCAGCCCGCCGCCGGGCGCGGGGACTTTAGACAGACGGCCGACATGAAGGCGATTCTCAAGACAGAAGCAACCGCAGGCCTTCGACTCGCCGAGGTGCCCGAGCCGGACATCGGGCCGACCGATGTCCTGGTCCGGGTGAAGCGAGCGGGGATATGCGGAACCGACCTCCACATCTACCGCTGGGACAGATGGTCGCAGAAGCGAATCACGCCGCCCCGGATCCTCGGTCACGAGTTCATGGGCGAGGTGGTCGAGCTCGGCGAGTTGGTGGACAACGTGGTGGTCGGCGAGCGGGTTTCGGCGGAGAGCCATGTCGTGTGCGGCCACTGCGAGCTGTGCCGCACCGGGAACGCGCACGTGTGCCGCAACACATCGATCATCGGGGTGGACCGCGACGGCGCGTTCGCCGAGCTCGTGGCAGTGCCTGCCGGGAACCTCGTTCGCCTTCCGGACGCCATCTCCGACGATCAGGCTGCGGTCTTCGATCCGCTGGGGAACGCCTTTCACACCGTCCTGCATGACGACGTCACCGGCCGGAAGGTGGTGATCATCGGATGCGGGCCGATCGGCCTCTTCGCGGTGGGGATCGCTCGCGCCGCCGGCGCGGCCACTGTGATCGCCATCGAGCCCAGAGCGCAGCGCGTCGAGATCGCGCGGCGGATGGGCGCTCACCTCGTGTTCCGGCCGGGCGAGGATGCTGTAGAGGAAGCCGTTCTGGACGCTACCGAGGGCTACGGTGCCGAAATCGTGTGTGAGATGAGCGGAAGCCCGGATGGGATCCGAACGGCGTTCCGGGTCGCCCGCAACGGGGGTCACGTACAGCTCCTCGGGCTGCCGCGTGACGAGGTCAGCGTAGACCTCGCG
>DAOVWI010000002.1 GCA_030636765.1 Gemmatimonadales bacterium | reverse complement strand
GTTGGGCCTCCGGTTTCGGCGGGCCGCAGCGCCCGAGACCCGCAAGCGGGTAAGCGGCATCTGTCAGGTTCTCGGCATCGGCCATCTCCTGGATGAGCCGGCGGCAACGCTATCGGGCGGCGAAGCCCAGAGGGTAGCGCTCGCTCGCGCGCTCGTCCTCGAGCCCGAGATACTGTTCCTCGACGAGCCCACCTCCAACCTGGACGCGGAAGTTCGGGCGGCGCTCCGCCAGGACGTGGAGAGGCTGGCCCGGACACGGGCCGGAAGTACCCTGCTGGTAACCCACGACCGGCACGAAGCGTTCTATCTGGCAGACCGGATCGCTGTGCTCGAGGAGGGTCGTCTGATTCAGCTGGGAACGCCGGCCGATCTGTACGAGAACCCCGCGACGCTGTACATCGCGGGTCTGACGGGGGCGGAGCTCGCCCTGCGTGGACAGGTGATGGGAGAGGACGACGGGTTATTGGTGGTTTCTGTGGAGGGGGTGAGAATGCGCACGATCGGGGTTGCCGCACGCGACAGCACGGTGAAGGTCGCCTACCGACCGGAGGATCTGGTGCTCGCCGACCCCGCCGAGGAGGAGCTCCTGGATTCGGCCTGCAACTCCTTTTTCTCCACCGTTTCCGAGATCCGCGTCCTCGGCGGACTCGTGCGCGTGCGGTTGCAGGGGCCGCCTGCCACGGTTGCCCTGCTCAGCCGGCCCGCTGCGGAGCGCATCGGGCTCAAGCCCGGCTCGCGCGTGGCGGTCCGCATCAAGCCGGCGGCTCTGCACGCGTTTCCTCTGTAGGAGGCGGCTGCTAACCTGTCACTAATCCGGAGCCCGGCACGTTCTTCATTGGCAAGCGGCCCGACCCGCGGGGTGATGTGGACTTCGAGGCGGTATTCGCCAAACTATACCCGTCACTGTTCCGATATCTGAATAGGATGACGGGCGACGCGGACGTTGCGGCCGACATCGCGCAGGAGGCGTTCGTTCGCCTGCTGCAGCACCCGATTCCCGACGCCGACGCACGGAGATGGCTCTTCACGGTCGCGACGAACCTCGTCCGCGATTGGGCTCGCTCGGCGGATCGTCAGCGCCGGTTGCTTCAAGAGTCGTACAGGGGACCGACGCGTCTCGCGCCGCCGGATGAGGCGGTCGAGCGCGCCGAGCGGATCGAGGCGGTAAGGGCGGCGCTGGCAAAGCTGGCCCCGAGAGACCGCGAAATCCTTCTCATGCGAGAGGAAGGCTTCCGCTACGAGGAGATCGCCGAGGTGGTGGGAGTGGCGCCCAGTTCGGTGGGGACGCTTCTGGCTCGGGCGCTCCGTCGATTCTCCTCCGTGTATCGGGAAGGAAACGGCCGAGAAGAGGGGACCGAGGAAGAGATGAAGAGATAGGGTGATGGGACACCTGGCCGATCACGTTCTGCTGTCGTACGTGGACGACGAGCTCTCGCTCGGTGAGCGCGCGGAGGTCGAGCTGCATCTCAACGCATGCGAATCCTGTGCGCAGGTGCTCGCCGGGCTGAGGACAGCCAGGCGGGATCTGTCCGGAGGGCTGGCGTGCCTGGATGTACCCGCCCCCGTGGTCTCGGCGTCCGAGATCCGCGAGCGCCTCTTGTCGCGCGCGCTGGAGCAGTTGGACACGCCGGTGCCTGAACTGACGCTCGACGTCCGGCCGCTTCGTCGCCGCTTCCTGTCGAGGCGGCCCTTGATGGCCGCTGCCCTCATCGTGATTCTCCTCAGCGGTGCGAGCGCCGCGATCCCCGGTTCTCCGATGCGGGCTTGGCTGAGGTGGACGGTCGAGCAGGTTGCCTTCGTAGCGGGAACCCGGCCTGCCACTCCGCCGCCCGACGAAAGCGGAGAGAAGGCGTCGGGGCGGGCCGCGGCGGTGTCAGTGCAACCGAAAGACGGTCTCGTGCGTATCATGATCACCGGGGCCGCTCCGGAAACAATGATCCGGCTTCGCCTGTTGAATAGAGGTCCGGCCTCCGTTTGGTCGGTGGACGGCCGCTATCGAACGGCGCCGGGCGAGATCGAGGTGCTGGACGCTGGTCCCGGCGAGGTGTTGGTGTATATTCCGAGGACGATGCCGACCGCGCTGGTCGAGGTGAACGGCCGCCTGGTCGCGATCAAGGAAGGGCCGGACCTGAAGCTGTTGACTCCGGCCGCAGACTCGTCGGATACGGAGGTGTCCTTTCCAGCGGGTGGCTGACGAGAGCTAGGGCCACCCGCGGTCCGCTGTCTCGCTCCGCAGGGGGTGCGCCGTTGCTGGCCTCTCTGCTCATCAGCGTCCTCGCCGCATCAGGGCTCGCAACTTCTTCGGAGCCTTTGCCGGCGACAAGCGTGCCCATTCGCCTGGCTCTCCGGTCTCAGGACCCCGCCTTTCAGCAGAGTGCAACCTCCCGTTCCGACACCACCGCCGGCACGGTGACGGGGCGGGTGCAGAGTCAGCTCACCGGCTTCGCGCTTCCCTTCGCCGTCGTCGAGGTGCTCGTGGGAAGCGTCGCGATCTCTTCGGTCACCGACCGCTTCGGGCGGTACCGGCTCGAATCGGTGCCGCCGGGCCCTCGCCTCGTCCGCGCTCGCGCGCTGGATCACTCGGAGCTGGTCGTCGGGATCCGGGTGCCTAGGGGCGGGCACATCTCGCTCGACCTCACGCTGGCTGTCGCACCGATCGAGATGGCGCCGCTGAGCGCTCGAACCAGTCCGGTCCGACTGGCAGAGGCGGCGGAGACCGACCCGAAGAACCGGCTGGCGGCGGAGAACCATCTGTCCATGTTGGCGGAATCCGAGCGCCGAATGCTGGATTCCTCTCCGGGCGTGGCCGAGCTCGGACTTCTGCAGGTGATGCAGGCCACCGCCGGCCCGGACGCCACCGACCCGTCCAGTATCCTGTACGTGCGCGGAGCGACGTCGGACCTCAAGCTCGTGCTGCTGGATGGGGCACCCGTTTACGCCCCGTTCCACCTCGGCGGGCTGATCGAGGCCTTCATGCCTAACGTGCTCGGCGGATCGCGACGCTTCATCGGCGGAGCCCCGGCTCGGTACGACGGCGGGCTTTCCTACATCCTGGACCTCAGCTCGCGGCAGGGACGTGACGATCGCGTGCACACCTCCGGCGCCCTGGACATGATGAGCGCCCGGGCGGACGTCGAGGGTCCGCTGCCGGGCGGGTCGTTCCTGATGGGTGGCCGCTGGGTGCACGGCGCGGGGCCCGATCGGCTCACGGGCGAGGAGCTTCCGTACGATTATGCCGATGCCCTGGTCCGCTTCGACTGGTCGATAGGCCAAAGCGGCCAGCTCTCCGTCACAGGGTTCTTCAACCGCGAGGCGGTGAATCTAGCTCGGCCTGTCGAGGAGCCGGCCGCGGACGACACCACTCTCCCAGTGGACCCAACCGCGGACGACACCACTCTCCCGGCGGACCCGGCCGCGTCGGCGCCGGAGCTGGGTGAGGTCGCGAGCTGGGGCAATACGGCCGGTTCTCTGCAGTATCGGGGAGAGGCGTTTGGCAGCGGTCTCGAGCTTACGGCCGCCTTCGGCGAGTTCACGACCCGTCTTCCCGTGGGCGGGAAGACACCGCGGCTCGTGGATGGCCGTTCGCGGCGAGCCAGATTGGCGGGCATTCTGAGCCGATCGATCGGTGCCGCGAGGGTGGAGTTTGGTGCCTCCTTCGATCGGGTTTCGCTCGCGCACGCGGCGCGCTCCGCGCCCCAGGAGACCGAGACCACGTTCAGCAGCCGAGCCACCGGCGAGTCGGTCTCTGCGCACGCGGACGCCGCCCTCCAGCTGGCGCCCACGCTCCTGCTCCGCGGCGGCCTGCGCACGGAGTACTTCTTCGCCGAGGGCGGCCGGCTGGCCCCGCGCCTGAGCGCTGCCTGGCAGTTCGCGGAGGGCAGCCAGATCTCCGTGTCCGCCGGGCGATATCACCAGCGAGTCCTCTCGCCGGAGACGCTCCTCTCGACGGAGATCGGGAGCTTCTCAGGGATCGCGTCGGACGACCCGACCTCGCAGACCGCTTCCCCCGATGCCGCGAACAGCTCGTCCCTCCAGGTCTCGAGCTCGACTCACTTCGTGGTGGGCCTCAACACCCGGCCGCTGAAACAGCTGACCATCGGGATCGAGGGCTACATCAAGTCTTTCGAGAATCTCCCGCTAGGCCCCGACCTGGACGCGTCGGGAATCGACTTCTGGATCCAAAGGGACGCGGCCGCCCTCGGCGGGTGGATCGGGTATTCGGTGGCCTGGTACAGGCCGCAAGAGCCGTTCGAGACGACGCGCCTGGTCGGCCGACACCTCGTGACGGGCGGACTGAGCGCCCAGCTCATCTCGGGCATCGGGCTGGACGTGAACTTCGCCTACGGCACCGCGCTCCCCTTCACGAAGATCCCGCAAAGTGAAGACGAACAGTCAGGATCCCTGGGCGGCGGAAGCGACGGTGGAACCGAGGGCCTTCAGCCCGCCGGACGCCTGAGCTTCCGGCAGCAACAGGAGCCTCCGGCGTTGGTCGGCACGGCACAGGGCACGTACCTGCGGTTGGACGGAACCATCTACCGAACGTGGATCCTCCATCTGAGCGGAGTCACCTTCAGCATCTCGCCGTACCTCAAGCTGTTGAACGCGCTCGATCGACGGGACGCGCTCTTCTTCCAGTTCAATCCGGATGAGGACAGCAGGCCCGTCTCTCTCGGAGCCGTGCCGTTCATCCCGCTCGTGGGTGTGAGGTGGGGGTTGTAGGCTCCCGTCCGTTTGGCAGGTCGCTGAATAACCCTGGCGGGTCGCGCCAGCGAACCGCTAGGGCCGCCGTCCCCCGGAGATTAGCTGCATCTGGTCATCAACAGCGGACGGCACGTCGTGGCAGCGGCGACAGCGCGCCTCGTAGCTCTCCAACCCCCCCACCTGAATCGTCGGCCCTTCGGCCGGGGCCGGCTGCCCGTCGATCAAGCGCTGATTCCGTGTCGCCAGCTCACCGCACACGACGCAGATCGCGTGCAGCTTGTCGATCTTCTCCGCCACGGCGAGCAGCGGACCCAGGGGACCGAACGGCTCGCCTCTGAAGTCCATGTCGGTTCCCGCCACGATGACCCTTCGACCCTCGTCGGCCAGCGAGTTCGTTACGGAGACGATGCCCGTATCCAGGAATTGGGCCTCGTCGATCGCCACGACCTGGGTGTCGGTGGCCACGCGCTCCGCGATGTCGCGGGACGCTGAGACGGGAAGGGCAGGGATCTCCTGCCCATCGTGCGAGCTGATCTGGCCGAGCCCCCCATACCGATCGTCCAGGTGCGACTTGAACACCTGAACCTGCTTGCGAGCGATCATGGCGCGGCGCACCCTACGCATAAGCTCTTCCGACTTGCCGCTGAACATCACGCCGGTGATGACTTCGATCCAGCCGTCGCGGTGATCCTGAATCATCCGCTCAGGGCAGCGTTGCGGCCTGTTGAAGCAGCGCGATCAGATCCGCCGTCTCCAAGCCACCGAGCGTCCGCTGAGCCGCCGCGACGTCTCCGCTCCGGTCGGGGACGAAGAGCGGTCTTCGGCTCCGGTCTGTCAGGCAGTTGAAGTAGATCCGCGCGGCCGCGTCCGTGCCGGGTTGGCCACCGGAGATGTAGGCCTCCCACTCCAGGAGGTTCTCGTCGAGGAAGGTCCTGCGCATCAGGCTTTCACCGACGTGGCCAGCAGCTCGCGCAGATCCTTCTCGGCAAGCTGCTCGGCGGCCTCCGACGGCACCTTCGACGCCCACGGCGGAGCGAGGTTGTACCTCTGCGGACGCGTCGGATCGTCCCGATCGCGAAAGAGGATCATCAGCCGGGGAGACTGCTCATTCGTACCGGAGTGGATGCACAGATCCGCCTCCCAGCGGTTTCCGGCAGCGCTCGTGAACGTCACTTTCTTGCTGTCGGCCGCACCGTCCAGGCGGAAGATGAGCCTTCTGAGCAGCGATGAGCCTGTCGACATCCGCTTCCCGGGCTTGGTGGGTCAGTAGCCTAGATTGCGTGGCACTCTCTGGCATTCTCTGGCCCGAGTCGGGCTCGTGCAAGCCCGGCCCGTTGCCAGAGTGGCCGGTTGTGCCATGCGCGCGACCCACAAGGGTTCTTCAGCAACCTGCAGGAGCGCCGCTGGTGGTGCCGCCGCCTTTGCGACGCCGCTATGTTACACGTCGATGACTTTGATGGCATGACCGATCTAATGAAGCGATCCGGCGAGAGGAACCGCATAGCAAGCGCCCCCTCGATCCGTGGCGTGATGATGGCCTGTGTTCTGACGGCGGCAGCCGCCGCGTGGCCGGTGCTCCTCACGGCGCAAGCCGTCCGCGGCGAGCTCGTCGAGGAGGGGCTGGGCGCACCGATCGAAGGAGCATTCATCGTTCTGCTGGACGAGCGCGGCGAGCAAGTCGCGGCGATGCTCACCAACGAGGCCGGCCGCTTCGTCCTGCATGCACCGACGCCGGGACGCTATACCGTGAGGGCCGAGCGCATCGGGTACGAGAACTTCACGTCCCCGGTGCTCGAGCTGGCGTCCGAGCAGGTGTTGGATCATCGATTGGCGATGCCGGTTCGTCCCATTGAGCTCCCCATGATCAGCGTCGAAGGCGAGCGCCAGTGCAATATCCGAGGGTCCGAGGGACAGCGGGTGGCCGTGGTCTGGGAGGAGGCGCGCAAGGCGCTGTCGGCAGCGGTGTGGACCGAGGAACAGCGCAGATTCCGCTTCACGACGCGTCTCTGGGAACGCCTGCTCGATCCGAGAAACCTTGAGATTCTCGAGGAGCAAGCGGAGCTCAAGGTCGGCCTGGCCACCTACGCGTTTCGGGCGTTGCCCGCGGAGGAGCTGGCCGAGATCGGGTACGTCCGGCGTTTCGAGGAGGAAAACGCCACGGAGTACTATGCGCCTGATGCCCAGACCCTTCTCTCGGATCTGTTCCTTGATGACCACTGTTTCAGGGTCGTCGAGGGAAAGGGCGAGAGGCGAGGCATGGTCGGCCTGGCTTTCGAGCCGGTGAAGAAAAAGGACAAGACGGATGTGAGCGGAGTGCTCTGGCTGAACGCGCAGGACGCCCACCTGCGCCACGTGGAGTACCGGTACGAGAACCTCCCTTCGAGAATCCGCGCCTCCGACAAGCTCGGCGGCCGCCTGGAGTTCCGCATGATCCCTGGTGGCGAGTGGATCGTGGACGACTGGTACATCCGCATGCCCGTCACCGAGATCAGCTTCGAGGGGAATCCAGTGCCGGTGCCGGGATCCCTGGGCCGTCTGCGGGAGAAGCGAAAGCTGGTCGCGATCAAGGAGGAGGGCGGGACGGTCATCGGACTCTCGGAGCCTGGCGGGCGGCAGGTGAGCCAGATCGGGCGCGGTTCCCTTGCCGGCCAGGTCTTCGACAGCACGCGAAGCGCCGCCCTTGTGGGCGCCACGGTCTCCCTTTTCGGCACGAATCACCGAACGACCACCGGCGATGACGGGCGCTACTCGATGGCGTACCTACCCACCGGAAGCTTCTTCGTCACGATCTCGCATCCCAGGGTCGGCATGCTGCGACTGGGCTCGGCGCTCCGGCCCGTCGTGATCCAGGCCGACCAGCAGGTGAACCTGGATCTCGCCATCCCGTCGACTCGCCACGTCGCTCCGACCCTGTGCCCGTCCATGGAGGGTCCGAAGGTGGGCATCGTCGTCGGTCTCGTTACAGGAGCCTCGACCGGAGAGCGGTTGCAAGGCGCACACGTCCGTCTGTCCACCCGGCAGTCGGAAGTTAGCGAACCCGGCTCGGCCGGAGGCGCGGGGACCGACATCGGATTCGAGTCGGTGTCGGACCAAAACGGCAGTTTCCTGTTCTGCGGGGTTCCCATCGAAACGGAGCTGTACGCCCGAGCGATACTCGAGACGGAGGACGGAAGCACAACCAGCGAAGTCGGTTCCTTCATGGTCGCGAACGAAGAGATCTACGAGACGCACCTCGAGGTCCCGCTCCCCGCGGAGAGACCGGACGGCCGATAGGAGCGCACGAGTAGCCCTATGTGTGGTCGGTTCACACTCACTACGCAGGCAGCCGAGGTGGCGCGACTCTTCGCGGTCGACTACCTGGAGGCCGATCTGCCGACGCCCCGCTACAACGTCGCTCCCACGCAGGAGGTGGCCGCCGTCCGCTACGATGATCGGCGGGGCGGCCGCGAGCTCAGCCTGCTCAGGTGGGGTCTGCTTCCCTACTGGGTCGACGATCGAGCCAACTGGCCCACGCTGATCAACGCGCGGGGCGAGAGCGCCCACGTCAAGCCTGCGTTCCGGGAGGCCCTGGCCGATCGCCGCTGCCTCATCGTCGCCGACGGCTTTTACGAGTGGCGGCGAGAGGGCGGACGCAAACAGCCGTACTACCTCCGCAGACCCGATGGCGCGGCCTTCGCGCTGGCCGGCCTCTGGGAGCACTGGGAGCGGGCAGGCCGAAGCATCGAGTCGTGCGCGATTCTCACGACGGACTCGAACGCACTGGTGGCACGCCTCCACGACCGGATGCCGGTGATCATCCCTCCGGTCGGCTTCGACCTCTGGCTCGATCCGGAGATCCGTGGTCACGAGGATCTCGAGCACCTCTTTCGTCCGGCGCCCGAGGACGCTCTGGTGGCCAGTCCCGTATCGACTTATGTGAACCGAACCGACCACGACGACGCACGGTGCGTCGAAGCCGTCGTGCTGGAGCGGTGAAGCCCGATCCGCACGCGCCTGGCCGAATCGCGTCGGCGCGGATGCCCGCGGCCGGCAGACACGTCACACCGTCGAACCCCCGCCACACAGGGTTTGCATCGCGTCGGCCGCTTTCTCGACCCGACGGGATCAGCGGACCGGCCGCGCCCTTTAACAGGCTGATGACAAGCGACTTCCGGGGAAGTCCGCACGGAGTAGTGGTCGACACGGGTCGGGGGCCTGTTTCTTGTAACTCACCGTGCAGATTGTGGATCGGGTAGCCAGGGTAGCTCGAGAAGCCAGGCCGGCTCGGGTAGCGAAGTCGGCCCCGGCTCCCGAGCCGCCGGCTCCCGATCGGTTCGAAACGGCAGCTGGTCGGAACGCAGTGAGTCTGAATCTTTCCATCAACGACCGGTGCGTCGCATGCATGGCGTGCGTCCGCGCATGTCCGGTCGAGGCGATCTCCATTCAAGGCGGCACGCTCGAGATCGTCGAGACGGCCTGCACGGAGTGCGGCTTCTGCGTCCCGGTGTGTCCCCACGGCGCTATCGATGTAACGGGAGACGTGGCGAGCGTCGAAGCCGCCGTCGATCGAGGGAACGCTCTGCTCATTCTCCCCTCCGAGGCGATCGTACGCTTCTACCCGGCGACCCCGGAGCAGCTGGTGAACGCCTGCCTGGCCGCGGGATTTCGGTCCGTGTTCTTCGAGCTGCTGGGCGACGAGCTGGTCGCGGCGGAGTACATGCGGCTGTGGCGTGAGAGCGAGGAACGGAGGACCTGGATCCGTTCGACAAGCCCGATCGTGGTCGACTACGTCCGGACGAAGTACCCGGAGCTCGTGCCATTTCTCGCGCCCGTGGTCACCCCTACGATCGCCCTCGCCCGCTACCTGAGGCTGACGTTGCCCGAGGACAACATCGTTTACGCAGGCGTGCACTCGGCAGGGCCGGAGGGCACCAACGAGATCACCGCGTCCCTCTCCTTCGCGGAGCTGCAGCGGTTTCTCGAGAGCCGCGAAGCAGGCCCGGCACGCCAGCCGCTCTCCTTGAGCGTGGTGCCGCCCGAGCAAAGGCGGCACCTCTCGGCGGCGGGCGGGCTGCCGCGGGAGATGCTGGACGAGCAGCGGCTCTCGTCGAGGGGGTTCCGGAAGCTGCGAGGCCTCCACGCACTGGAGGCCGTAGCCCGGGCCGTGACGGAAGGTAAGAATGTCGGCTTCGTAGACATCCTTCCCTTCGAGGGCGCTCTGGATCACCCCGCGCTCGGGCCGCACGACGAGCTCTTCTGGAGGCGGAGCCTGGTGGAGTTGGCCGAAGGGCCCAGGGCCGGGGAGCCGGTGATCGAGGCGCCGCAAGGCCTCGACCTGTCGGCCACATACGAGCCCAAGGAGGCTCTGCCAGCCGTTGAGGAGACGGATATCAGGGCCATTCTGGACGAGATCGGCTCGGCACCGGGGGGCGAACCGTGGGACTGCGGCGCGTGCGGTCACTTGAGCTGCATGGCGTTCGCCGAGGCCGTGGCGCGGAACCGATCGACCCTGACGATCTGCCCGTATTATATGACCCGGCAGTTGGAGCGCATGGCGCGCGACGCCGCCCACGACGCCTTGACCGATCTGTACAGCTTCCGGGCTCTGGAGGACCGGCTTCGAGAGGAAGTGGCACGGGCGAACCGGGACGAGACGACGCTGGCGATGCTGTTTCTCGACCTAGACGGCTTCAAGGAGGCCAACGACACCTACGGCCACCAGGCGGGAAACGAGGTGCTGCGGGGCGTGGCCGACGCCATCAGGGACAGCATCCGATCGACCGACGTGGCGGCCCGATTCGGAGGCGATGAGTTCGTCGTCCTGTTGGTCAACGCGGATCCGGAAGGCGTGGAAAGGGTGGCGGAGGACGTGCGTCGTCGGATCGCGGAGCTCGCCCTCCCCGTGCCCGACAGCGGCTTCAGCGTTACTGTAAGTATTGGGATCGCATATCATAGCGGTGCTCGCCAGACCGTTCTGACGAGCGACGATCTCCTGGCCGAGGCCGATGCCGCGGTCTACATCGCCAAGGCGCAGGGGGGGAACCGTGTGCATCCGATTCAGAAAGGGATACGTGCTTGATGATGCCTGAGGGGCCTGAGGCAAGAGATGATGTGACCGGGCTGGACCCGTGGGGCCTCCGGCGCATCGAGAGGCTGTTGTCCGCGCTGGAGGGCGTCGATGCGATCAAGCTCGTGCCCGATGGAGCCGGCGGCATCGACGAGGTCCACGTCCTTTCCAGTTCCCCCTTGGGGGCCAAGCAGATCGTCCGTAACATCGAGTCGGCCCTGATGGCCGAGTTCAGACTGGAGATCGACCATCGGAAGATCTCCGTGGCACAGGTTCAAAGGCCCGACATTGCCCGGACCGAGGCCGAAGAGGGGGAGTCGCCGGAGCCGGCGAAGCAACCGGCGGCCGCCACCGCGAGCGAGGGCCGCGAAGTCCTTTTAGACCACTACGATCTGGAGCGAAAGGGTGGCCAGGCGACCTGCCGGGTCACCCTCCACCGAGGAGAAACGGAGTACGTCGGCGAGGCGGAAGGCGCAGACTATGCAACGGTACGTCTCGAGGTAGCAGCCAGTGCCGTGCTGCGCGCGCTCGAGAAGACGCGCGACTCGAAGGTACGATTCGTACTCTCGGATGTGTCGAGCACGCACGTGGGCGGTCAACCGCTTGTCATCACGCTCATTAGAGCGTTTGTCGGGCGACGGTCCGCCACGCTCCCGGGTGTGAGCCGGGTGCACGACTCGCTTGAAGAAGCGGCGATACTGGCCTGCCTGGATGCCACTAATCGCTGGATTGGTGCGTCCTTATAGGGCTTTCTGCCGTAGAAACACCGCAGATTGCCTTGCGCCGGCGGCTTCGGGACCCTCTCTTTAGGGCCCTTTGATCCGACTGCGCTGAAGACAGGAGACGGTACATAGCTAAGACACCCTGAAAAGGGAGTAACGGACGCCCCCAATCTCTGCTGCGTAACGCCAGAGAGTAGCGAAGCTGATCCTCCGAGCGGAGAGGAAGCGCAACCCCTAGCGGACGGTTGCGACTTTCGCACGAAAGGAGGTGAGACAACATGCTCTGGGCTTTTGCGCTTGCTTTACTGGCCGGTAAGTTAGACTGGTGACCGCAGGGATTGGGGGCTTATTCGTAAGATGGTCATTGCCTAGCAAGGTTCGCCTGACGATCCTCTCTACCATTGCGGTGGCGCTAGCTTCAACCGCTGCTCTGGTCATCGCCTTTCCGCCTACCATGGACACTCCATGGTTACTTGCGCTCGTCACGCTCCTCGCGCTCGCTATCTTCGCGTCCATGCTGGACCTGCGGATTACCGAGAGCGGCACGACGACGTCCATGGATTTCCTGCCGCAGCTTGGCGCTCTCCTGCTGCTCGGACCGGTAGGCGCGATCGGGCTCAGCACTGCCACAATGCTCTTCAAACAGTTCATCTTGCAGCGCAAGCCTGTTCACAAGGCCGCCTTCAATACTGCACAGACAGTTCTCGCGATTGGAGCAGCTGGCCTCGTCTACAACTGGTTTGGTGGTACATTCAGTCTCCATTCTCTGCCGTTCAACAGCTCCTTTCCACCATTCATACTGGCTGCTGCGGTATTCTTTGGAGTTAACTCAGCAGCAGTCTCATATGTCGTGTCTATTACGCAGAAAGAGGGCTTCCTACGAACCTGGCGTGATCTCACTGGCGGAATAATCCTCTTCGATCTCGCAATCAGTCCCTTCGCCTACCTTATACACGTCCTCTACGCCCTATGGGGCCCTGTTGCCCTCTTGCTCAGCGTCATTCCTCTGATCGGCCTGCGGTACAGCTACGGTGTCAACCTGCAACTCAAGCAGCTGAACAGAGATCTCCTGAGGGTGCTCGTAAAGACGATCGAAGCGCGGGATCAATACACGTCGGGACATTCGATCCGGGTCGCGGAACGTACGCGTCGCATGGCGGAACACCTAAAACTAGGTCCCCGGCAGGTTCAGATGGTTGAGACAGGAGCCCTGCTGCACGATATAGGCAAGATCGATATGGCCTACGGCGAGATCCTGCGTCAGGCAGGACCGTTGACGCCCGCGCAACGAGAACTCATTCGTGCTCATCCAGACAAGGGTGTAGACATCGTTCAGTCGGTCCGCAGCATTTCTGAGGAAATTATCCACTGTATCCGACACCATCATGAGTGGTACGATGGGAGCGGCTATCCGACAGGAATATCTGGTGATAGTATCCCGTTCGGAGCTCGCATCATCATGGTAGCGGACTCTATTGACGCAATGGCGACCGATAGACCTTACCGCGCCGCTCTCACTCGTGACAAGATTCGCTCAGAGTTGATTGACAACCAAGGTTCGCAGTTCGACCCACGAGTGGTCGCCGCCGCCTTGCAATGTGGGATACTGGACGAACTCGAGATAGGTGGCGATGAACTAGCACTTGAACGAAACCTGCAGGGCGTACTGAGCATCTCGTCATAGTCTCAAGATGATCGTCGCGTTGCCTGCACTAAAGTTAGCCAGCGGCGCGAAAAGCGTACGAACCAGCCGAGTCTAGCTTGTCTTAGCCGCTCAACAATCCCTCGTGCGGCGTCGGAATTCCCACTTGAGCGGCCGCCCAGGAGCTGTTCTAGCCACAAGAGCTTCAAATGGCTCCCCACGTTGATGTCGCGCTGTAACTCAGCGGCTTCACCAAGAAATGCGGCAGCGCGATCCGAAGCGGACAAGCTAGTCATGTAGCCGCAGAGCCAAGCGATCTTGAATTGCTCTTGACCGCCTTGCTGCTCTATGCCACTGATCGCGTTGAGGGAACTCCAATACTCAGTCGCAGCACTCCTGTCTCCTAGTTGTAGCGAGGTCAAGCCGAGAGAGGCAAGCATTTGAGGCCGCAAGTCCGGCCGGGAATCAGACAGAGCTTCCTGATAGATAGGCACCGCCTTGCGTGTGAACCCCTGAAAGAAGTACATGTCGGCAAGGTTGGTGAGGGGAGTCCTTGTCACAAATGTGTTCGGCGGCAGCCGCTTGAAGCTCTCCATGCTCGCGAGGCACCGTTCTTCAGCTTCATTCCAATGACCTTGCTCAAGAGCACAGAAGGCAAGATTGTTCCACGCTATTCCAGTTTCAAACACTTGATTCTTCTGTCGTGCGCGTGACAGTGCCTCTTGGAGCAGGGCCTCCGCTTCGTCCCATTGGGTTCTGTGCGATTTGATCAGCCCGCCTAGTAACAGCAGGCGCGTTGCCAGCTCGTCGGAAACCCCTGAGGAATGTTCCCGAGCTCGTTGAACGAGCCGGTCGGCCTCAACCGCCGACTCAAAGAACGCTGAGTAGGCGGCCATGCTGTGATAGCTCCGAGCGGCCGCTTCGCTAGTCAGGATCTTCTCCGCCGTGCCGATCTCATGGGCCTTTCGGATCTTCGATACGACACGGCGAGCATGCGTGGCATCGAGTTGCCGCATAGCGCCCTGGAGCAAGAGAGCCAGTGAATCCAGTTCAGCTTCGATTCGATCCGCTGGCTCTTGTAGACGACTAACATCCAAGCGCTCAAGTAGGCGCTTGGCTCCTGGCCAGTCCGAACTCTCAAGCCGAATCCGCCCAAGCATGAGCTTGGCCTTGACTGACGCCTGGGCCGAGATGACGGTTTGTAGGGCAAGGATTTCCCTGAGATGTTGCTCCGCTTCTGCAAGCTGGCCCAGGGCCATCGCCGATCGAGCCAGAATATCCAGGGCTTCGTACCGTTCCGTATCGAACGCCGCCTGCGATAGCGCCAGAGTCGCCATAGCCTTCGCCTCCTCGTGACCGAACGAGGCGATCGAGGACGTCGCAGCCCGCAGAGCGTACTCGAAAGCCCTGGCACGATCGCCGCCGAGGTGGAAGTGGCGAGCGATGGTGGGGAGGGTGGCTGTCACGTCGCTGGCCAGCGCCTCGGCGACGAACAAGTGCAGGGATGCCTTCCGTACTCCGCCGACGTTCCCATAGACGAACTCCCTGGTGATGTCGTGGACAAACTCGATCCGGTCCTCCCGATCGCGGAGGAGGCTCCTCGCATAGAGCTCTTCGGAAACGTCTGAAGCCTCATTGAGTCTCAGGCCGGCCGCGTCCGCCACGTGTCTGGGAATCGCGTTTCGACCCAGGACCGCAACCGCCTCAAGAAGGCGGATCGCGCTGGGGGCCAGGCCCTGCAGACGCGCCTGCAACACTCCGGTCACACGCTCCGAAAGAAGCGACGCCCCACTGAAACTCTCGAGATCGAAGGAGGTGGCGCTGCCGATGCCGCGCAGGAACTCGAGCGTCAGAAACGGGTTGCCACCCGACAGCCGGTGGATCTTCTCGGCCAGCTGGCCGTTCTCCTGCCTCAAATCGGATCCGTCGACCAGCGACCGAATCGCGTCCTGCGAGAGCGGTCCGAGCGCCACGGTCGCACATACTTGATCCGTCGAACGATCCTGCAGGAGTCGAAGGCAGGCTTCGCTCAGCTCGGCCCCATCTCTAACCGTAACCAGGAGAAGAAAAGGACGTTCGGCGAGCCGACGCACGAGATAGCTGAGCACAGACGCAGAGGACGCATCGATCCAATGCACGTCGTCGACCACCCACAGGATCGCGGCCCGATCGCACAGGCGGGTCGTGAGAGAGACGATCTCCTCGTACAGCTGCCGACGCTCGCCGGCCAGATCGGCCTCCAGGTCGAAGGCACACGGCCGCTCAGGATCGCAGCGCAGCAGCTGTCGGAGGTGTGGGTAGCCGGCTGCTTCTTTCGACGAGCACACCTCCTCCGCGAACGGTTGCAGAGCGTCAAGCACGGGACCGTACGCTACGTTCTCCTCCGCGGCGTAACAGCGGCTCTTCATGAGCCGCACCCCGTCCACCGAAGCGCACTTGGCCAGCTCGGATATCAACCGCGTCTTGCCTATACCTGGCTCGCCGCGAATCACCACGAAGGCACCTCCGCCTCTGCGCGCCTGGTCGACGAGGTCCCGAAGACGGCCGAACTCCGCATCGCGCCCGACCATGGGGAGCTCACCGCGCGTGATCTCGGACGGCACGGGAGGTGCCGAACTGCGGATTCGCTGCACGAGATCGTGAGTCTCGGCCGAGATCCCGCCGGGCATCTCCCGAGCCAGGAACTCTTCGATCCCTCCGAAGTGCCGGAGCGCCGACGCCTGGTCGCCGTGCAACCAGAGAGACCGCATCAGGCTGCGGTGCGCTCCCTGGCTCAGTGGGTCGAGCTTCACAAGCTGCAGAGCGGCAGTGCACATCTGGCCCCAGTCACCTCGTCCGTCGCACTCTCGCACGTACCGGTGAAGGGCGGCCTGCGCGAGGATCGCGTAGCGTCTCCGTTCGTCGTCGACCCAGCGCTCGAACTCCTCGGTCCCAACGGAATCGTAGGCAGCGGCGAAGTCCCCTCGATAGAGCTCGACAGCGGCGCGCAGGTCGCCTCCCTTAACAGCATCCTCGAACTGTCGCCCTTCGAACGTGATGTCGCCGGCCAACCGCAGGCCGTCCCCGAACCGCTCGATCGAGAGTTGGCCCAACCGACGCTTCAGGTCGTAGAGCGCCTGGCTCAGAGAGTGGCGGGCCGAACGCGTGGGCGAGTCCCACAGAAGGGGGAGTAGTTCGTCCCTGCTGTACACTCGATCCCTGTTCGAGACGAGATACAGCAGCAGAGCTACGTGCTTCTTGGAGCGGAAGTAGACGGGCCGGTCGCCGGCACTCAGGACCACCGAGACGCCGCCGAAGCACCTGATGTCAATCATGGCAACTGGCTCCAGCAAAGGGGGCCGTGACGCGCCCCGGTACGGCTTCGGCCGCCGGCAGGGCGAGGCGCTGGCCGACGGAAACCACGGTGCTAAAGTAAACGGCACACGTCATCCGCCTATCAACCGCTCCGCATCCGAGTTGTGAACTGGGTTGATGGCGGAGGGTGGCGGTAGCCGGGGGGCTGCCACCGCCCGGCTGAGACGAAGCGCCCTACGAGCTGAAAAGCGGTGGGGGCGAGCCTATCCAGCCAGCCGCCCCCACATCGAGGCGAGCGCCCCGATTCCCCGGTGGTAGACCTCGAGGTTCAGCCACTCATCGGGACCGTGCAGGTTGCTGCCGGGAAGGCCGAACCCGATCAGAACCGCGGGAGCGCCGAGGATCCTCTCGAACATCGGCACGAGCGGGATCGAACCGCCCTCACAGATGAGGAGCGGTTTGTGGCCGAACGCCTCCTCGAGCGCCGCCGAGGCCGCCTCGAACACGGGCCCGCCGGGGTCGGCCCGCCAGGGGGCGGCGCCATGGTGGGCCTCGACGTGGACGGTGACCCCTTCCGGCGCCAGCGCGAGCACGTGCTTGCGGAACGCCTCCTGAATCTCCTCGAAGACTTGATCCGGCACGAGGCGCATGGAGATCTTGGCCCGGGCCTCCGCCGGAAGCACGGTCTTCGCTCCCTCGCCCGTGAAGCCGCTGATCATGCCGTTCACGTCCAGCGTCGGCCGATACCACAGCTGCTCCACCGGGCTGTAGCCGGCCTCTCCGACGAGCGCCGGCACGCTCAGATCGCGCTGGAGATCGGCCGGATCGAGCGGGATCTCGCGCAGCTGGGCCCGCTCGTCCCCCGTCATCTCCTGCACCGGGTCGTAGAAGCCGGGTATGGTCACCCGGCCGTACTGGTCCTTCAGCCCCGCGATGATCGCGGCGAGGGCGTTCGCCGGGTTCTGGACGGCTCCCCCGTACTGCCCGGAGTGCAGGTCCCGGTTCGGGCCCCGGACGGTCACCTCTGCGTAGGCCAAGCCGCGCAGGCCCACGGTGATGGCCGGCAGCTCCGGGGAGAGCATGACCGTGTCGCTGATCATCACCGTGTCGCACGCCAGGCGCCGGCGGTTCTCCTTGAGGAACCCCTCCAGGTGGCGGCTTCCAATCTCCTCCTCGCCCTCGACCACCAGCTTCACGTTGGCCGGGACCCCGGCGCCCGTTCGCAGCCGAGCCTCCAGCGCCCTCAGGTGCATGTGCAGCTGGCCCTTGTCATCCGTGGATCCGCGCGCGTACAGGCGGCCCTCCCGCACGTCCGGTTCGAACGGCGGGGTCGTCCACAGATCGTCCGGATCCGTTGGCTGTACATCGTAGTGCCCATAGATCAGCACGGTCGGAGACTCGACATCCGCCTGGTGCTCGGCGTAGACCACCGGGTGGCCGTCGGTCGGAATGACCTCCACGGTCTCGAGTCCCGCCCTTTCCATGTCGGCCGCCATCCACTCGGCGCAGCGCTGCACGTCGCCGGCGAACCGGCTCTCCGTGCTCACGCTCGGTATCCTCAGGAGCTCCCTCAGCTCCTCCTCAAAGCGATCTGCGTTTTCGCTCAGGTACGTGTCGATCTCGGTCACGTCGGCGCTCCGCTTGCCGGATGGGTCCATGGAACTCGGGAGAAGATACCGAAGATACCGACGGGTTGCCGCCCACGCATCGACGGCAGATCGAGGGCGATTCTGCGGGCTCGCCTCTTATGAATCAACCGAGCGAACGGGGACGTGAGGCGGTTCATCCAGGCTCGTGAAGCCGGTCACCGTAGCCGTACGATCCAGAGCTGCATGTCAGTGCGGAGAACCTCGTCTGCACTTCCCCGGAAGCGGACTGCGGTGTTCTGCCGCGGCCCTCCGCTAAACCGGAAGTACGCCGATGACGCTGCGGCGACAGTGAAGAGAGCGCTCTGGAAGTCGCCGAAGCCACGTCCCGTAGGCAGGAGCTGCGCCTGCTCAATCACGGACTGGTCGACATCGAACAGGTTCCAGCTCGGGAACGTGAGGTTCTCGGCGAGACCTGCGATTCGGTCGTCGACGAACAGGGTTGCGGCCCACTGGGCGAGCATCGTTTCGATGCTCTGACCCGTCCGTCCTTCCAGATTCGCGAAACCGACAGCGGCATTGTCGATGAGCGCCTGTTGGAACCCCGGTGAACCACCCGGAAAACTGCCGCTGAAGTGGTCATCTGCCCAACGAATGAGGCTCCAAGCGACGCCGTTCACCAAGCTCCCCATGCACGGCTCGCTGGACTCCCGGCCAAGCCAACCGCACTCATGCGGGGCACCCCGGACCCGAATGACCTCGTCCATCGGGTCGACCCCGAAGCCGAAATAACTAACTAAGCTCCCAAACAACCGGAGGTACCAGGTGCGTTCATCGGCGCCCGCCGAGTTGAAGAGCACATCAGCGCCAAGATTCTGGCCCGCGCTACGACCTTCCACCCTGTGCCCGAGCTCTTCCTCCGCGATGAAAGCTTGGCCCTCCAACATCCAGACCGCCATAAAGGATGCGAAAGTGAAGAGCCGACGGTTCTGGATGATGTGGGCGATTTCGTGTACCAGCAGTAGCGGCGCATCCTCGATCGCCTCTGCGAGAGTGTACGGTCCGCTGAGCGTCACTGTGCCGTTGGGATCCGGAGCTCTAGAGTAGAAGACCTCCCCCACGTCGCTGGAAGGACAGTCCAGCTGGGGAAAGAGATCGCCAGGAAACACGAATGCCAAAGGGGCGTCCTCGGGCTTGTTTACCTCCTGAGTGATCAGGATGACGACCCGCCCATTCCCATCGATGTCCGTGGGCTCGCCGAAGAAATCCACATCCACCTGATAAATCTGGTTGTCCAGCCGATCGCTGAGGGCATCATAATCGGCCTGGCTGTACCCGCCAGTCGGGTTGGCCTGATCCTCCAACCAGATCCCCCGAGTTCCGATGGTCCGTACCTCAGCGTTCACCGTGATGAAGTCGAGACAGAAGTTCTCGCCACTCAGGTCCGGCACCCGCATCTGGATCACATCCCCCACGCTAACCGGCGGCACGGCGGCGCTGATGTTCGCCCGCAATGGTGCGCTCCTCACTAGCGCGTCGTGACGGATATCAGAAAGAATGCGCCGTTCCTGCTCCCGCAGGCGAGCTTCCGCCCGCCGGTGCCTCCGCCACCGTGGCGCAATAAGTGGGACTTGCTGGCCTCCCTTGACGAGCGAACGCTGCGCTTGAACTCCGCTCGGTACCAAAGAGGCTGCCAACTTCCCACTCGACACGCTGGTTACTTGTACGGGAGTCAAGGCAGAGGCGACTTCGGAGACGGACTGAATCCCGACAAGATATGCTTCGTCCGCCACCGAGTCCTCGAACTGGAGGCAGAAGTCCGTGGGGTTCTGAAGGATCTGCTGTTCGCCAATCCCCATTTGGACAATGGCTTCCTTCGGCATCAACGCCCGAGGCACCGGACTGCTGGACAGCCCGGCCACCGCTACCTGAACGTCCACCGACTGCCCCGGCCGGCAGTCGAAGATGGGTAGGGTAACCTCGAGCATTGTCTCGGTCGCCGAGTTCACGGTGGCAGCCGCGCCGTCGACCAGCACAGTGTTGTTCGATGCAACGGCGCTGAAGCCGGTGCCGCTGATCGTGGCCGAGGCACCATCGACGAGGGGGCTGGGCGAGATGGAAGAGATCGTTGGGCTGCCCTGAACAGCAAGTTGAAGTTGTGCGGTGGCGTCTTTGTCCGCGTCCATGGTGAGATTGCACGTGCCACCGCCGGTGCAGTCACCGGACCAGGCGACGAAGGCGGAGCCTGCCGCCGGGTTGGCCGTTAGTGTGACGGCGGTTCCGTCATCGAAGTCGGCGGAACAGCTCCCGCTGGTCACGCCGGCCGTACTCGTACAGTCGAGCCCGGCGGGGTTGGAGGTGACGGTCCCGATTCCGGTCCCCGCGCCCAAGACCGTGAGGGAGTGTTGTACGGGCGGGGGCGGAGGCGGCGGGGGTGGTGGCGGCGGGAGCGGACCGGTAGACGAATCACCACCGCCACAGGCAGGCAGCGAAAGCGACAGGGCCGCGATGAGGAGAGGGGCCACGAGGCGTAGAGCCCTCATGCTGGACCTCCGAACTGGGGACTGCCTAGAGGCGCCGGCGAGAGGCGATCTGCAGACCCTTCCATGTTGCCGAGCCTACCCGGCCATGCCAAACGTAAGTGTACGGAATGACGCCTCTCAGCGCCTCCCCGACGCGCGATCGATGTTCGGTGTGGTCGGCGGCGCGTATCATTCATGTAGTCCCTCGTTCCTTACCGTCATCAGGAGGTGGCCATGTCGCAGGAGCTATTGCGAGGACCCGGAGACCGGCGCTCCACGAGCTGGGCGGCCGTGACCGGATTCTTCCTCTGTTCTACGATCGCGGGTCCGCTGCTCGCGCAGGCGAGCGGTTCCGAGGAGCCGGAGGGCCGGAGCGACCGGCTCACGGTCGAGAAGATCCTGGATTGGGAAACCGTCAGCGACCCTCGGATCTCGCCCGACGGCTCGCAGATCGTCTTCACTCGACGCTGGGTAAACCAGATGGAGGACGACTGGGAATCGGCCCTGTGGATCATGCGCGCCGATGGCTCCCGGCAGCGCTTCCTGGCGAAGGGGTCGAGCGCACGATGGTCACCGGATGGGACGCGCGTGGCGTATCTCGCCCCGGACGAGGACAAGAAGACGCAGATCTTTGTCCGGTGGATGGACGGCGAGGCTGCCATGTCCCAGGTGACGCGGACCCTGAAGTCGCCGGCCGGCATCCGCTGGTCGCCCGACGGCTCGCGGATCGCGTTCACGATGTTTGTGCCCGACAAGAGCACCTGGAAGATCGACATGCCGGCCCCGCCGGAGGGCGCGACGTGGACCTCGCCCCCACGGGAGGTCAAGCGAGTGCACTTCCGCAGGGACCGCCGAGGCTTTCTGGAGACGGGCTCGACCCACGTCTTCGTCGTCCCCGCCACGGGAGGCACTCCCCGGCAGCTTACCGACGGCAAGGGCACGGTCGGGCAGCTCTTCGGCGGAGTTACGTCCGGCGCCAACCTCCAGTGGACTCCCGATGGCCGGCACATCGTGCTCGAAGGTCTCCTGGAGGACGACTGGGAGGAGCGCTACCGAGAATCCCACCTCTACGCGGTCGACGTCGCGAGCGGTGACGTCCGGCAGATCACGCAGGAGAAAGGGCCGTGGGCCGGCCCCAGACTCTCCCCGGACGGCCGGACGATAGCGTTCACCGGCTTCCCCTGGACGGGGCAGACGTATCGCGCGGGGGAGCTGTACCTGATCGGCTTCGACGGCGCGGGCATGCGGAAGATCTCGGGCGAGCTGGACCGCGGCCCGCAGAACGTACACTGGGCGCCCGATGGGAGCGGCGTCTTCTTCATCGCCCCGGATCGGGGAACGAGCAATGTCCACTTCGCATCGACCGATGGCGCCGTTCGGCAGGTGACGAGCGGAACCCAGATGCTTTCCATCAACTCGGTGGCCCGCAACGGCTTATCGGCCGGCGTCCTCCGGTCCCCGCGGGAGCCGGGCGACGTGGTGGCGTTCCGGCTGCCCGGCTTCGATGGCTTCACGCGGCTGACGGCTGTCAACGACGACGTGCTGGATGGCATCCGCCTCGGCGAGGTCGAGGAGATCTGGTACACCTCCAGCGGCGATGCCCATGGCCAGGGGTGGATCGTCAAGCCGCCGGACTTCGACCCAGACCGCCGGTATCCGCTGATCCTGAACATCCACGGCGGACCCCACGCCATGTACAACGTCGGGTTCAGCCTGGCCTTCCAGACGTTCGCGGCGAGGGACTACGTGGTTCTGTACACGAACCCGCGCGGTAGCACGGGCTACGGCACCGCGTTCGGGAACGCGATCGACAACGGGTACCCGAGCGTTGACTACGACGACCTGATGGCGGGCGTGGACGCCGTCATCGAGCGCGGGTACGTCGACGCCGACAACATGTTCGTGACGGGGTGCAGCGGCGGGGGCGTTCTCTCCAGCTGGGTCATTGGCCACACCGACCGGTTCGCCGCCGCAGGCGTTCGGTGTCCGGTGGTGAACTGGATGAGCTTCGCCGGAACGGCCGACATCGTTCGTTGGGGATACGAGCGGTACGAGGGGTACCCATGGACGAACCCCGAGAAGTACCTGGAGCACTCCCCGCTCATGTACGTCGGGAACGTCACCACCCCAACCGTGATCATGACGGGCGAGCTGGATCTCCGAACGCCGATGTCGCAGTCGGAGGAGTACTATCAGGCGCTCAGGGCGGAGGGTGTGCCGGCGGTCCTCCTCCGCTTCGACAAGGAGTACCATGGAACGAGCTCCAAGCCCGCGAACTTCATGCGGACGCAGCTCTATCTGATGAGCTGGTTCGAGAGGTGGGGAACCTTCGATGATGGGGAGCCGGAGAACGTGGCCGAGGTCAACTGACCATGTCCAGCCACGTCAGACTCGAGATCAGGGGTTCGACGAACTTCGCGGGCGACTTCACGGGACGCGGCCAGCTGCGATTCGACATCAGCGACGCCGCGCGGGCCAAGATCGTGCTGGACTACCGGAGCCCGGATGACATGACCGTGCGGATCGAGTCCACGGTGGGCTTCAAGCTGAGCGGCGACGACACGCTCACGCTCAGCGGAGGCCTGAAGCGAGACCTCATCAATCGCGAGTTCTCGGGCGAGGTGAGCGCTCGACTCCGCATCGCCAAAGACCTGGACGTCAGGATCGAGCAGGAGTTCGGCTCCTCCGGACCGAAAACCTCGGTGGTGCTCAAGCTCGTACTCTGACCGGTCCGGCGCGCCGAAGTAGCGCCCAATCCCACAGGAATACGGCCATCAGCCACAGAAAGAGGGGTTGGAAGCCGATGGTGTCGCCGAGCCGGTAGGCCGGGTACAGGAGGAAGCCGGCAGCGAGCAGCAGCCTCGCCGGGACGCCCGGCACTCTGCCTTCCTCCAGCAACGTGTCCAGGCACAGCAGGACGGGCAGCACGAGGATCGCCACTTCGTAGTGCTGGAGGTGGGGGCTGACGAGCATCCCCCCGGTGACCACCAGACCATACAGGAGGGGAAAGCTCGCGTCGCCTGGCTCGATCTGCCGCGCGAAGCGGACGACGACGACGATCACCACCGTGATCGCGACCCCGGCGAGCAGCCATGCCGCGGGCTCGGGCAACGAATGGCTGAGCGTCGGAAGCAGGGAGAAGTGAGCCGAGAGGTTCTCCTCCTCGATCAATCTGTATCCTCGCAGGCTTCGGAGCATCGTCAGCGGCCAGTCGGGACCCGCGAACACGGCCCCGAGAAAGTAATGGGCACCGGCCGTGACCCCCGCCGCCGCCAGCGCCACCTTCATGCCCCTCGCGATGAAAACAAGGCCTATGAGGAGCGCGAACTGGGGCTTGTAGGTGAGGAGGCCGAGAAACACGCCGGCCAGTACCGGACGGCTTCCGCGCCATGCCACGTAGATCCCTGTGAGGAGGAGGAGCGTCAGCATCGTGTTCTGTCCGCCGACCATCACCCGGAAGAGGGGTAGCCACGAGGCCGTGAGCAGCAAGGCCGTGAGCCAGGTCAGTCGATCGCGAGTCAGTGCCGGCAGCTCGGGCTTGAGAAGGAGGATCGCGCCGACAAAGGCCAGGAGCGTCAGGCCGGCGAAGCCCATGTAGGCGTAGCGATACGGAAGCGCGGAAAGGGGAGCCAGCGCTACCGCCAGGAGCGGCGGGTTCACGTACGGTTGCCACTTGGTGTTAGGTGGCCCGGCGAGCTCCATCTGAAAGCGGTATTGAGAGGTGAGGTCGTACAGCTTGCGACCGTCGCCCTCTCGCACGAACGTGGCGCCGGTGTAGAAGGCCATGAAGTCGCCGGTGACGATGCTGCCGTCCTCGCCCAACACCCCCTGCACGGAGCGCAGGTGGTTGACCGCAATCGTCAGGCTAACAACCAGGTTCAATACGGCGAACAGCGTCAGCACCGGCGGCTGGGTAGCCCGGTCCACAACGCGCGACACCAGCCCGGCGGAGGAACGCTTCAATTACCGAAGACGGATCGGATGATCTGCTGCACCCGCCCGGCCTCCGCCTTCGGATCCGGGTGCGAGCGAATCGGCCTTCCCACGACGATATAGTCCGCACCGAGCCGAAAGGCGTCCTCCACATCGACGGTGCGCTTCTGGTCATCCACGTTGGCCACGGGGCGGATCCCCGGAACCACGATCAGGATCCGGTCTCCGAGCTCGGATCGGAGGGCGCGCGCCTCGTGCCCCGACGAAATGACGCCGTCGCAGCCGATCGCCAGGGCCCTGCGCGCGCGCGAAAGCACGAGGCTGGAAACGTCGGTGTGAAAGCCGAGATCCTCCAGGTCGCCGCGATCCAGGCTCGTGAGCGCCGTGACCGCCAGGATCTTCAGGTCTTCCCTGGCCCGGCAGGCGGCCTCGAGCATCGTATCGTTGCCGTGCACCGTGACGAACGTTATCCCACGGCCGGCCAGCCGTCGTACGGCCGCCTCGACGGTGTTCGGCACGTCGAACAGCTTGAGATCCGCGAACACCTTCTTTCCCCGCCCAATCAACCACTCGAGAAGATCGAAGTACTCGCCGGTCATCAACAGCTCGAGGCCGATCTTATAGAAGCGGCACGCGTCGCCGAGCTCCCCCACCAGCTCGCGGGCCTCGGCGGCGGTGGGCACATCGAGCGCCACGATCAGCCGCTCCTCGGGCGGGATGCCGCTCGGGTCGAGCGCCCCGGACGTCGGCTTCGCGGCCACCAGCAGCTCCCGGGCTAGCCGCAGCTCCCCGGTTCACAGCAGGACGGGCCGCCGGTCGTCAGGCGGTAGTCCTCTCCCTTGGTCTCCCGCGGGTGACGGATCGTATCGCGGCTGCAGTCGAACGGTGACGCGTCCTCGAGCGGCACCTCCTCGCGGGGCTCGATCAGTTCGAAGTGCCCCGCGTACGGCTCACGGCCCAGCAGGCGGAACGTCTTGTCGCATACCGCGTACCGCCTTCCGCGCTCGATTCGGTGGCCGTCGTCGTCCAGGATTTCCCGGAACGGCCCTTTGTAGACGACCGTCTGCAACCGCTCCAAGCAGGGACCCTCCTTCCCCTTGAACGCTTCCACGGTGGTGGACCGGAACTCGATTCCCTCGATGCTTCGCCACGGGTCGCGCTGCCGCTCGCGGATCCGCATCCCGTAGAAGCCCGCCTCGTCGAAGGCGGCCAGGAAAGCCTCTTCGGTGAACGCCCCCGAGATGCAGCCCGACCAGAGCTCGGCATCCTCCTGAAGGTGTTGAGGAACGGGCTCGTCGCTGACGATGTCGGAGATGACGGCTCGGCCTCCTGGCCGGAGCACACGGTGAATCTCCGCGAAGAGCAGGGGTCTGTCCGCGGCGGGCACGAGGTTCAAGACGCAGTTGGAGACGACCACATCGAGAGACTCGAGACCGAGGGCCAGATCCTGGATGCGTCCGCGGAGGAACTCCACGTTCCCATAGCCGATCTCTTCGGCCACAATGGATGCGTTCCGCCTCGCCACCTCGATCATCTCGGACGTCATGTCGATGCCGATGACCCTGCCCACCGGCCCCACGACCTGCGAGGCGATAAAGCAGATCTTGCCGGATCCGCAGCCCAGATCCAGGACCGTCTCCCCCGGGTAGACGTAGCGACTCGGGTCGCCGCACCCGTAATCCCGCTCGAGCACCTCCGTCGGGATCGCGCATAGATGCTTCGGATCGTACTCCACCGGACAGCAGAGCTCGGCAGCCGGCTCGCGCGCGCCCTCCGTGTAGCGTTCCCTGACGACTCGGTCGATATCGGCAAGTGGCATGGTGCTTCCCCTCAGCGGCGTGAACGGCGAGCGGCCACGCGTGACAGGTGGCCGTTACACAAGCTGAACATCCTATCGATCATCCCGGTTTCTTGCCGAGGAGCCCGCCGTGCCCAATGCGCTCCAGCCCGAGGTCGAGCGCGGCGGCCAGCAGCCCCCGGTCCGCTGAGCCGGCTCGCACCACCGCCTCCTCGACGGCATCCTCTACCGTGCGCCCGACCGCCTGGAAGAACTCCGGGTACGGCGCTGGCTCGCTCCGCTGCATCTGAAACCCGAACGCATAGGCGGCCCCGAGGTTGGCGATGAAGTCCGCGACGACGGCAAACCGGGTGTCCGCATCGCGTTGAAGAGCCGTGTCGGAAGGTGAGAGCGACGCGAACGGGTGGTTGGAACCGCACACGATCGTCTGAACGCCCTGCAGCTCCATCGCTTCGAGCGCCTTCGCCGTCAAGGTGCCCGAGGCCGCGGCGCTCACGAACACATCTGCCGCCACCCGGCGAAACTCCCTCCGCGCGTCCTGCCCGCTTTCCGGGTCCGCGAGCGGAAGTCGATTGCCCCTTCGGCGCCCGAGGAGATCCTCCACCTCGGCTTCGCCCAGGCCATCGGACGCGACCAGACCGCTCTCCACATCGATGATCCCGACGATCCGGGCGCCCCACCGGGTGAGATAAAGCGCCGCTCCGCCTCCGACGCAGCCGAATCCTTCCACGAGCACACGAGCCCCATCGAGCGTGCGGCCCTGGAGGCCGAGAAGGCGGCGTGCCGCTGCAGCAACCCCGTAGCCCGTCACCAGATCGGAGACGGACGCGTTCCAGACGCGGGAAGCGAACGGATCTCCGACCGTCTGCTCCAACCCCGCGGTCATCGCCTCCAGCCGTCGCTCCAGCGCCGAGCCCTCCAGCGAGAGGTGCCCACGCAGAGCGCCCTCCTGCGGGTGGGCCAGGCCCAGCCGGCGGCAGATCGGCAGCACCTCCCGGCTCTCGTCCACGTTGAGGTCTCCGGCCGTGCCATACACGCTGCGCAGATAGGGGTTGATGGCCTTGAACCAGCGGCCCAGGACATCCGCCTTTCGTGAATCGGTCGGATCGAAAGCGATCCCGGACTTGGCGCCGCCCATAGGGGGCCCCGAGAACGCGAACTTCAGCTCCATGATCTTGGCGAGATACATCACCTCCTCGCGATCGAGGCCCGTTCGCATCCGAGTTCCGCCGCCGGCGGCCCCGCCACGGAGGCTGTTGATCACAAGCCAGCCGCGCGCGTCGCTCTCTCGATCCTGCCACTCGACCACGATCTCCGGAGGCATCGCCAGGTATTCCCCGTAGCGGCGCCACACGTCGGTCCGTGTCGCCGGGGGCGCGCGCCTGTCCCGCGCGGCGGCGGTTGGTTTCGTTCTCTGCACCGTTCCTCTTGTCGTATCCTTGTCCGTCGAATCCTCGGTTGACCCTCAAGTTACGGTATCACGATCGGGCCCTGTCAATCGGTGACCCTTCTTCTTGTTGACTCGGGGCCACGTGCCCGACACCTTTTTGTTGGGCTGAGCCAACCACGAGGAGGTGCCATGAGTCCCGGAGCAACTAGAAGCGGTCTTCTCATCGCGGGTCTGGTGCTGGCGGCCGGATGCGCACAACCGGACGACGGCGAAGAAGCCGTTGTCGAAGAGGCTGTCGTCGAAGAGGCTGTCGTCGAAGAGATTGTGGGCCAAGAAATGCCCGAAGCCACCGCGGAAGCGGTCTGGGCCTTCCTGGAGGCGACCGGCTTCCGGGACAGCTGGGAGCTCTGGCCTGGGAAGGGCGAGAAGTACGAGGGCTCGGAGCCGCATGGAGCGCTTCTCACGACCTACGTGAACGCGCCCGCCCTCCAGGCTATCAGCGACCTCGCGGGCGAGATGCCCGTCGGGTCGGTCGTCGTGAAGGACAACTTCATGCCCGACGGAATGCTGGGGGCCACCACCGTCATGTACAAGGTCGAGGGTTACAACCCTGAGGCCGGCGATTGGTGGTGGGCGAAGTACATGCCCGATGGCAGCGTAGACATGGACGGAATGGCGCAGGGCCGCGTCGAGATGTGCATCGGCTGTCACGCAGGCGGGGCGGACAACGACTACCTCATGACGGCCAAGATCGGACCGTAGGCCCGGAGAGAGCAGCGGTTTCGAGGAGGCCGGACTCCTCGACTCTCTACTCCGCTTCCCAGTCGGTCCACGTCAGAAGCGGCAGCAGCTGGTAGCGGCCGTCATGCCTCCAGTCGGCGGGCGGCCAGGCAAGTCGTCCTAGCGGTGCCAGGCGGCCGACGCCGAGGTCGGCCGCCACCTCCGCCAGCGGACGCAGCAACCCTCCGTCCCCGGCGTATCCGAGCGCCTGGATGCGACCCGACAGCGGCCCGATCAGCCTCTTCAGGATCTCAAGCGTTCCAACGCAGGAGACGCGCACTACCCGCGGCAGGGGCTCGACCTCCAGACAGGGCGGGTCGTCCAGAAGAACGGTCCAGGCCAGGTCCCTCTCGCTGGCGAGCACGCGGCTCGCGCCCTGCGCGTACCCACGGAACTCCACGTCAGCACGCGCCGATCGGATGGCTACCGCCTCATCCGGGCGGAGTGGCCGCCGCGGGAGGCGCTCGGTCTCGCGGGCGAGGGCACCCGCGAGCTCGTTCGCGAACGGCTCCGCCGAGCCGAGCACGAACACCAGGCGGGGGGAGACACACCCTTGCTGCTCGTATGCACACACATCGCGGGCGAGTGCCCCGGCAGCAGCCGGCACGTCGGTGCCCGGCAGAATCACCCCTACGCCGAGCTTCGGACCGTAGGAGATGATCTCCTGGTCGGCGCGTGCCCGGCCACGCACACCGAGGACAGCCGCCTCGCCGCCGTACACGACCAGCCTGCCGGCCTCGGCCCTCCACTCGCTCCACAGGGGATTCTCCTCTTCCGCGGGCCACCACGTCGCCGCCAACGACAGGGCCAGCAGAGGATCTACCTCCGCCAGGTGTCTCGCGAAGAGCACGACCAGGCCCGGCTCCTCCTCGGGCAGCTTCGTCAGAACCCCGGAGCGAACGAGCAGCCCGCGCATGACCGCGGTGACCGCGACTCCCGGAACGTTCCCCGCCATGATCTGAAAGAGGAGCGGCGGCCCCGAAGCTCGCCGCCGTCTCTCGCCCCCTGAGCCTTCCGGCAGCCCGTCGCGCACCTCGGGATCCACGCGAAACTCCTCGAGCACTAGGGGATCGGGCAGCTCCGAGCGCAGCACCCTCCACAGCGACTCCTCCGTCCAGATCCGGCCCATCTCGGCGAGAGTCTCCTGCGCCAGCGGCTCCGACCAGCCCTGTTCATCCGCCAGCAGCCGGACCGCTTCGCCGCCAGCCGAGGCCGACGCTTCGGCGAGGCGCCCAGCGGCCGTCGCAACCGAGTGGACCACCTCGGTCAGGGATCGCTCGCCGCGCGCCCGAAGCGCCGCCCGGCGAACCTCTCCGGCGATTAGCGCTGCGCCCTCGGCGGTCGGCGCGGGGACTCGGAAGGCTCGGCCAGCAGCGGTGCGCCCCTCGATCCACCCGGAGCACAGCGCCGGATCATCTGCGTCGAGGCCCGGCAGATGCCAGAGCTCCAAAGCGTCGCTCATCGCTCGGCCCTCACGAGGTCCGGCCTGCCTGTGCCCTCAGGAGCTCCGCGGTTGCCAGCGAGCACCCGCGTGGTGGCGCCCCGGGCGAGCGTCCCGCCCAGCAAACCGTGTTCTCCGTCACCGCGCCGAGATCCTCCGTCAGGATGCTGCAGACGCTACAGACGTTCGCCAGGTCGAAGTGGTTGAGCACGCCAACTTCGCCTTCCGACAGCTCCTCCAGCGTCTCGGGGTCAAGCGCGCGGCTCAGCAACCACGGCGGTCCGCGAAGCGGGGGCGGGCCGGCGGATTCGCCCAGCCTGCCCCCGGCGAGCGGTGCGTAGCGCTGCGAGAGAAGCTCGGTCATGCCCAACTCGTTGATGACGGAGGACGACGCGATACCGAGCCGTCCTGCGAGCTCCTTCATGACCCGCTCTCGGCTGGGTCCGTCCCTTCCCTTCGAGCCTCCCGTGTCCATGGCGACGGAGCCTTCCGGCAGGGAGACGGAGAGGCCGGACTCCTCCAGCCGCCGAAGCCACTCGGCGAACGCCAGCGTCGTCCCGAAAAGGCAAACGGGAACGGCGTCGGGCGCGGCCGCGGCCGAAGTCACGAAGCGCTCGGCGCGGGGCCAATCGATGGCTCGAGCGGAGGCTAGAAACGTCGAGCCGGGTCGTCCGAAGCCGGAGACGACGGCGTCCGCCATCCAGGAGAGCGAGGAGTCCGGAGCATCGCAGAACGGTGGAACCAGCGAGGCCACGAGCATCCGGTCGGCGTCACCACCTGCCCTCTTCAGCACGAAGTGGTGGAACGCCGCTTCCAGGGAAGCCCTGTACAGCTCCGGGTCTCGAACTAGGTGCCGCCCTCGCCGCCCCGGACCCCGCGTGGTCCCGCTGGTCCTGAACTCCAGAGACGCCTCGGCCGGATCGCCCACGAACAAGGGAACCTGCCGGAACGCGGCGGTCGGGACCGCCGGCACATCCCGCCATTCATCTATATCGGCCGGAGAAACCCCGAGCCTGTCGCAGTAGAGACGGTACGGGGCGTTACCTGCATACTGAATGGCAAACGCTCTGCACGCGAGCTCGTTGGTGCGGCCGAACTCCCACGGCTCGGGCTGCCGCCGCCAGGATTGGAACGCTCGGGCCAGCTCTGCGGACAGACGCTCCAGATCGGCCTCGAGGGCGCCGCGAGCGGAAAGGTCATCGTCCATGACCGGTAAGATCAGGCCGGGCGGACCGGGGGGCTAGAAGGCTGTTGAAGAAGTACGGCGTGGCAGAAGGTCACGCATGTGCCAGGAGGTCACTCATCGAGAACGCTCTTCATTACCTTGCCCTTGCGTACCCACTTCACCTCGACCCCACCCCCGGTCGTCCCGAGAATGGCATCCCGGAAGTCGGAGACGTCGCTACACTCCGTTCCGCCCACCTCGACGACGACGTCACCCCGGCGCAAGCCCAGCCGGTAGGCCGGCGTCCCCTCGATCACGTGCAGGACCAGGAGCCCCTGCTCCAGACCGTCGTGGGAGAGTTCGGGTCCGAGCGGCTCGAATTCCGCCCCGGCAAGCCGCCGAGTGGCCTCCAGAAGGTGTGGAGGGGGCGCGTAGCGTACGCGAGCTCTTCCGGATCCGTAGGCCGACCGGGCCTTCCGTACCGCCTCGAGCTTCACGCGCGCTTCGGCAAGCACCGAGTCGCGAAGCGCTGCCATCTCCGGAGTAAGCTCGGTCCTGATCCGTTCGCGCAGCTCGGCCCACGCCCGCCGCATGTCCTCACCATTCTGCGCGACGTAGCCCTCAAGATCGCGCACCTGCACCTCCAGGTGCCGGACGTCGTCGTACGCGCCCTCAGCGTCCCGCTCGACGATCCGAACCTTCCATCCATCCTTGCTCGGCACGATCACCACGTGACGATCGTCGCCGTTCTTGAACATCCAGACGCTCGCCTTGGCCGAATCGGCCGTCTCGACGATGATGGGCAGGCTCATCTCTCCTTCCGGCGTCGCCCAGTTCCACACGGCGCTCGGTCGAGCGCGAACCCGCATCGCCACGACGTCCGGACGCGCTCGCGGGACGACCTCCAGCGAGGTCCGCTCCCCGACCCGGCCCACGACGACCTCAATCGCCGTGCCCACCTCGAGACGTCTCAGGCGGCGCCGGAACTCCGCGGTCTCCGGCGTCGCACCGTCGATCTCCACCACGGTGTCGCCGACGGCGATGCCCGCCGCCTCGGCCGGACTGCCTACGACGACCGAGCTGATCAGAAGGAAACGACTGCAGTCTCGCTTCTTCCCACCCGAGGGGCACTCTACGCGAGTCTCGAGACCCACGCCCAGCCAGGGCTGGCCGACTCGAGGCGCCCGGGCTGCGTCCCCCGGCGCTGGCACCGGCGGCATCGGCGGCTCCTGAGCCGCTAGCCGGCCAGCCAGACCCATCGAGGTCGTCAGGCCGAGAGCGAAGAGAAGCGAATACGGCTTCGACATCATCGGTAGTCGAGCCCGGCGAGATGAACGGCGCTCTCCAGACCGAGGGAGAGATCATCCCGCTCCTTGATCAGATCGAAAAGAAGGTTGTTCACCGCCGGATCCGTGGGCGAGTTGGCCAGCGCCTCACGCGATGCCTCTATCAGCCCGTCGAGCCGCACCAGCCGCTCCGTGGTCGCCATCGGGTCCTCCAGCAGATCGCCGGATCCGCCGGGCCGGGCTCTGAGCTGTTCCAGACCGGCGACCGCCTCGTAGTACTGCGCCAGAGCGAACGGTGACCGAGTCTCGGGCCCGCCCGGTACGGGGTCGCCCACGCTCGGCAGGGACTCGCCGTTCAACACCAACGTCGCGGCGTCGTCCGGACCTCCACCCATGAACGTGAGACCGGCCAGGATGCCGCCCGCAAAGAGGATCATGGCCGCGGCTACCTGCGCAGGCCATCCTCGGAAGAGGTGGAGAGGCCGGATCGGGATCACAAGCCGCTTGGTCGGAAGCCTCGACTCGACCCGTTCCCACTCGTCGGCAGGGGGATCCATCTCGCCGAGCCCCGAAAGCGCCATCAGCATTCGGCGCATCAAAGAGTGCTCGAGGCTGCACACGTCGCATGCAGCCAGATGCTCGGCCGCCTCCGGATGCAGCTCCGGCTCCTCGAGCACCTCCGAGATCATCTCGAGCGTCAGGTGTTCGTAACGCTGGTCAATCATTGCACGCCATTTCCTGCTTCTGTGGCTGCCGCGGAGGGGGCGATCAGCTGCCGCATCCGCGCGCGTGCCTTGTGTAGCTGTGACTTCGAGGTGCCGGACGCGATGCCCAGCGACTTCCCTATCTCCTCGTGAGTCCAACCTTCGACGTCGTGCATCACGAGCACGCGCCGATATCCATCGGGCAGTTTATCCAGAGCATCGCTCAGCACCCGCCGACTCATCACCGCTTCGTCGGACGGTTTTTCGTACGTCCGCATCCCCACGGCCGACGCTTCGACGTCCGGTCGCTTGGTGCGCCGCCGCGGCCGGTTGAGCGCCACGTTCGTGGCCAAGCGGTGCATCCACGTGCCGAACGCCGCCTCGCCACGGTACAGATGAAGGCGCTCGAACGCTCGAACCCACGCATCCTGCGAGAGGTCGGCCGCGAGATCGTCATCGCCTGCCAGCCGCCGAACGACGGCGTAGACGCGCCTCGAGTGAGCCTGATACAGCTGGCTCATGGCGAGTCGATCACCGGCCCTGGCGCGCTCTACGAGTACCTGCTCTTCCACCCGAGTCCTTTCGATCGTCCGCAGATTCGACGCCTGACGGCAAGGGAAGGTTGCCCGGCCTTGCCGGGAGATCCGGGCTCGATCACACGGGCGAGGCCGCCGCCGCCAGCCGTGGCGCCGCGACCATGACCGCGGCCGCCACGGCCAGCCCGGCCGCAGCGTCGACAGCGTAATGATACCCCCCGTACACCGTTCCGAGCACCAGCGCGCCAACCGGCACCGCCATGAGCCACAGAACGCGTCGATCCTCTCGCCCCGCGGCGATCCACGCCGAGCACGTCGCCGCAATGTGTGAGCTCGGGAAGGCCGTTCCCTTGGAGGAGCCGCCCTCCAGAATCGTCCGGACGATCCGGTTGAATCTCCCATCGGAGAGCGCGCCTTCCAGGGGGCCGAAGGCGTAGCGCGGCCCCACAACGGGGAAGAGAATGAACCACACGTAGCACACGAAGAAACCGAGGGCGACCGAGACCGCGAAGCGGTGCAGGCCGACCCCCCCTCCGAACCGTTGCGACGCGATCGCCAGTCCGGGGATGATCAGGTAGTACGCCACGTAGCCGAGGTTTAGGAACTCGGAGAGCCAGAAGGCCGGCAGCCACCGGCTCGCCTCCTGACTCACCTGAGAGCCGAAGATCGCCACCTCCCAGCCCTGCACGACCCCGTCGAAGTAATCCGGATGGAAAAAGCGGCTAAGGAGCGCGACCTCGTGGTAAAGGAGCGGCGTCGCGATGATCGGATACATCAGCCGGAGGAAGACGGCCAGGTGGCTAGCCGGCATCGGTCGTCGCGCCAGGCCGTAGATCGCGGCGATCGCCAGCCCGTGGGCGGCCGCAATCGCCAGACCCTTCAGGCCTCCCGCCAGGGCAAGCGCTCCGGACACCGCCAGGTAGCCGATCGCCACCCGGTCGATCGTCAGGAGCCCGCTCTGGCGCTCCGCGCTTACAGCCACCCCACTCGCCGGTACCACTCCGCGGTTCGCACGAGCCCGGCTTCCAGCGGGACCTGCGCCCGCCAGCCGAACGCATCTCGCGTCGGCCGTGTGTCGCACGTCCATCCATGCCGGCTCAGATCCAAGGCCCGGCGCCGGTCGAGCGGCGGGCGTCGGCGGACGAGCCGCGCCCCTCTCTCGAGGGCGGCGCCAGCCAGTATGAACGCGCCGGCAGGGACTGGGATCGATCGTACCCGCCTTCCGAGGGCGGACGAGAGCCCGGCTGCAACCTCGTCCCAACCATACGCCCGCTCCTCCGCCACTGGAAACGGGCCCACCCCGGCGTACGGGAGCGTCGCGGCCGCGACGGTGAGCCGCGCGACATCGGTCGCGTAGACCGGCTGCAGAGGCGGGCCGCCGGCCGGGACCATCAGCCACCCGCGTCCGGCCGTCTGGAAGAGCGGCAGCAGCTCCGTGTCCCGCGGCCCGTAGATGCCTCCGGGCCGGAGAACGACAAGCTCGACTCTCTCCTCGAAGAGGCGCGCGAGATCCTCACCGCGCCGCTTGCTCTCGCCGTAGGGGCTGACCGGGCCCGCCATCCCGTCCGGTCCCCGGGCGGCAAGGCTGCTAATCAGCACGAACCTGGACACCCCCGCCTTCACGGCTGCCTCGGCGAGGCGCGCCGCCCCGGTGGCATTGACGCGGAAGTAGTCCGCCTCCGTCGTAGCTCGCGTAATCCCGGCGGCGTGCACCACCGTGTCGATCCCCACCAGAGCGTCGGAGAGACCCGAAGCATCGCGCACGTCCAGCTCGACCCGTTCCACATCGAGGCCCTCCAGCCACCGGAGGTCGCTCGTGCTTCGCACCGAGCACCGCACCCTGCATCCGGCCTCGAGGTGCGCCTCGACCACATGGCTTCCCAGGAATCCGGTGGCACCGGTTACGAGGACGCGGCGAGCGGTCATGAACGACCGGTCATCAGCGCGGGTCGAAAACCGGCATCGACTCGGAGGGGGACGCTCGGAGCGAGACATCGTAGATACGATACCGTTTGCGCACGCGCGCCCCCATTCGCTCGAGCGGCCGCCGCATCATGACGTTGTCCTCCAGCACCCATGAGAACTCGCCCTGGTTGATTCCCTGCGTATTGCCGCCCCGGAAGATGCCCAGGTAGAACAGCGCGTCGAGGCCCTTGCCGCGGTACTCGTCCAGCACCCCCAGGGTGAGGACGCGGAGGCTGTCGATCCGTCGGCGCAGCCAGAGCGCCTTGAGCAACCCGAAGGGAAAGAGCCTCCCGTTCAAACGACGCAGCACCTGGTTGAAGTCGGGCAGGGCGAGGGCGAAGCCCACGGGTCTTCCGTCCGGGTTCTCTCCAATCAGCGTCAGACGGGGATCGACGACCGGCTTGAGCTCCCGGGCCATGTGCCGGATCTCCTCGTCAGTCATCGGCACGAACCCCCAGTTGCGCCGCCACGCCGCGTTGTAAATGTCCCGAACGATCTCGAGCTCGCTATCGAAATCGCGCATCCGCAGATGACGAACCTTCACGCCGGTACGCCGCTCCACGATGGCCGCGACCCGGACCAGATACTCCGGCGGCTCGCTCGCGTACACGTGGTAGGCCAGGAGCGTCTTGCAGGGACTCAGGCCGTAGACCTCGAACAGCCGCTCGTAGTACGGTGGGTTGTACGCCATCATGACGGCGGGCGGATCGTCGAAGCCTTCGACCAGCAGGCCCGCCTCCTCGTTGGTGGAGAAGCTCGTGGGGCCGCGCATCGCCTCGAGACCCCGCTCGCTCAGCCATTCGGCCGCCGCGTCCAGGAGGCCGGCCGATGCAGCCTCATCCTGCTCGCACTCGTAGAACCCGAAGAAACCGACCTTCTCTTCGTGAAACTCGACGTGGCGCCGGTTGTGGATCGCGGCGATCCGCCCGACCGGTCGGCCGTCCCGCAGCGCGAGGAACGCCTGAACCTCCGAATGGCGATGAAACGGGTGGCGCTCCGGATCCATCATGACGCGCACGTCGCGGATCAGAGGCGGAACCCAGGTTCGGTAGCCGTGATAGATCGACCACGGCAGGCGGATGAAGGCCTCCATCCCATCGCTTCGCGGCGCTACGGGAAGGACCTCGATAGGGTCCAGGCGGGAGCGGGTGGCCACGCCGGAGTTCGGCCCGGGCTCCGAGGATCGGTTCAAGATCTTCGGCGACTCACCCGGCGGCCCGAGCCCTCACACTACTTGCAGCTTCTTTCCGATCCTCTCGACGCACTCGAGAACGAAGTCGAGCTGCTCCTCGGTGTGGGTGGCCATGTAGCTGGTTCGCAGCCGGCAGCTGCCCTCGGGCACAGCGGGCGGTACGACGGGATTCGTGAAGACTCCGGCGTCGAAAAGCTCTCTCCAGAAGCGGAAGGTTTTCTCCATCGGTCCTACGAGTATCGGCACGATCGGCGTCTCGGTCGGCCCGATGTCGAAACCGATCGAGCGGAAACCGTCCATCATCTTCCGCGTGTTCGACCACAACTGCTCGCGTCTCTCGGGCTCCTCACGGATAATCTCGAGGGCCTTCAGCACCGTGGCCACGGCCGACGGCGGCATGCTCGCGCTGAAGATCAGCGCCCGAGCGTTGTTCCGGAGGTACTCGATGATCGTTTCGGTGCCCGCCACGAATCCGCCGATGGAGGCGAAGGATTTCGAGAAGGTCCCCGTGATCAGGTCCACCTCATCAGTGAGGCCGAAGTGGGCGGCGGTACCGTCGCCGTGCGGCCCGACGACGCCGAGCGAATGCGCGTCGTCCACCACGAGGCCGGCGGCGAACTCCCTCCGAAACTCGACCAGGGTGGGAAGATCCGCGAGATCGCCCTCCATGCTGTACACCCCGTCCACGGTTACCAGCTTGCCCCGCTCCTCCTTCTCGGAGGCAAGCATTCGCCGCAGCTTGTCGTAGTCGCCGTGGGCGAAGCGCTGCACGCGGCCGAATCCGAGCCGAGCGCCGTCCTGTATGCACGCGTGGTCGAACTTGTCAACGTAGATCGTGTCGTTTCGGCCGCACAGGGCGCTCAGCGTGCCGAGGTTCGTCAGGTAGCCGGTGCTGAAGACGAGCCCGGCCTCCTTGCCGACGAACCGGGCGAGCTCCTCCTCCAGCCGGTCGTGAATATCGAGGTTGCCGTTCAGGAAACGGCTTCCGGTGTTGCCGCTTCCATATCGGTCCAGAGAGGCCTTCGCCGCCTCGAGGATGCGCGGATCGTGGGTCAGGCCCATGTAGTTGTTCGATCCCACCATGATCTTGCGCTCGCCCCGGATGACGACGGTGGTGTCACACGATTCCTCGATAGGCTGGAAGTACGGATACAGGCCGATCGCGCGGAGCTCGCGGGAGGTGGTAAAGTTCTCGCACTTGGCGAAAACGTGCATTACGTGTGACCTTTCCTTTGGCTAGCAGAGCACGGCAAGCTACCCGCGGCCTGTGGCGCCTGCAAGCAAAACCGGCGGCTCACGGCCGGGGGAACGTGGAAGCAAAACCGGCGGCTCACCGGCCGGAAGGTGCCTCCCGAGAACGGCTTCCGGCCGCAGCTCCGGAGTCGTCGTCGATACAGGAGAGAACTCGTTGGACCACATGGACTCCGACACCGTGGTCGTCGGCTCCGGCCCGAACGGCCTGGCCGCGGCCATCGTGCTAGCCCAGGCCGGGCGCTCGGTGGCGGTGCTGGAGGCGAGCGACACGATCGGCGGCGGCATGCGCACGGCCGAGCTCACGCTGCCAGGCTACCGCCACGACGTGTGCTCGGCGATCCACCCCCTCGGCGTCGCGTCGCCCTTCTTCCGATCGCTCCGTCTCGACGATCGGGGGCTTTCGTGGGTGCACCCGCCATCACCCCTGGCGCATCCGCTCGACGGTGGAACCGCCGTGATTCTGCGCCGCTCCGTGGACGACACCGCCGCGGACCTCGGTCCGGATGGAGACGCGTATGGACGGCTTCTCCGCCCGCTCGTGGAGGGCTGGGAAAGCGTGGAGACCGACTTTCTCGGTCCGCCCGGAGCGCCCCGGCACCCGCTGGCGTTCGCCCGTTTCGCCCGGCAGGCGGCCGGCTCGGCCCGCAGCCTCGTGGACCGGCGTTTCCAGGGTGACCGGGCGCGGGCGCTCTTCGCCGGACTCGCCGCGCATGCTGTTATTCCGTTGGAGATGCGCCCGAGCGCGGGGTTCGGCCTGGTGCTCGCCATCCTGGGACACCTCACGGGCTGGCCCTTCCCGAGAGGAGGATCGGGCAGGCTGGCCGACGCGCTCGCCGATGTTCTCCGAGACCTGGGCGGGGAGATCACGACGTTGCGGCCGGTTCGCAGCCTGGCAGACCTGCCCGCCGGGGCGACCGCACTCCTCTCGACCACGCCGCGCCAGCTGCTCGAGATCGCCGGCGACCAGCTCCCGCCGCGGTACCGAAGACGCCTGTCGCGTTACCGATACGGGCCGGGCGTCTTCAAGATGGACTGGGCGCTCGGCGAGCCGATACCGTGGCGAGCGCGCGAGTGCGGCCTCGCCGGCACGGTCCACGTCGGAGGCACCTTCGAGGAGATCGCGGCGGCCGAACGCGAGGTGTGGGAGGGCAAGCCACCGGAGCGGCCGTTCGTCCTGCTGGCTCAGCAGAGTCTCTTCGACCCGACGCGTGCCCCGCGGGGCCGCCACACGGCGTGGGCCTACTGCCATGTTCCGAACGGATGTCCCGATGACATGACCAAGAGGATCGAGGGCCAGATCGAGCGCTTCGCTCCCGGGTTTCGCGAGTGTATCCTGGCGCGGAGCGCGCTCGGGCCGGGTGACTTGGAGGCCCGCAATCCCAACTACGTGGGCGGGGACATCACCGGCGGGGCCAACATCCTCCGTCAGGTGATCGGCAGGCCGTTCCTGCAGCGCGTGCCGTACTCGACGCCCATCTCCGGGGTGTATCTCTGCTCGGCTTCGACGCCGCCCGGCGGCGGGGTCCACGGCATGTGCGGTTATCACGCCGCACGCGCCGCGCTGAAGGGACACGCGCCCGGTCCTGAGAGTACGACGGTCGAAGTGTCAGCCTGGTAAACACCCCTCGAAAGGAGGACAGCATGGGACGGTGGAGCCGCCGCGATTTCGTTTCCGCGACAGGCACGGGGTTCCTGGGAGCCGCCATCGTAGGCCCGCACTCGGTGTGGCCGGACGAGCGCGCCATGGCGCGCGCCGAGCGCGGCACGGACAGCTTTGAGCTGCTCCGCCGAGAACAGGCGCGCCGCAAGCACGAGCTTCCGCAGCCGGCGGATTTCCACCGGTTGCCGATGGAGTGGTACAAGGAGAAGGCCCGCCAGTTGAAGCGGGCCGCCGGGGAGCGCGGGGTGGACAGCGGCATTCTCCTTACGCGACGCTGGAACATCATCTATGCCACCGGCCTCTTCCACTCCACGACCGAGCGGCCGTTCGCCTGCTTCCTGCCGATGGACGATGACGACGCGATCATCTGGCTCAACCCCCACCTGGATCAGCAGCTGGTGAATGACTGGTGGAACACCGATTCGGAGTCCTACTTCGACTGGCAGCACGCGAGCGGCGGCTTCCCGAACCGGGGCGAGGTGGTGCAGGGCGACACCGTGAACATCCACCGCTGGTGGGGAGAGACGCTCCGTCGATTGGGCTACGGGAAAGGGACGATCGGGATCGATAGCGGCGGACAGGCGGAGATCGGGATCATGCCGGGCCAGGAGGACGTCAAGCGGCTGGACATGTGGGGACCGATCGTTCCGCCGGAGAAGAAGCGTCCCGAAGCTGGTGCGATCGGCTCCATGGCCGCGATGATGCCGGGCGCCGAATTCCAGGAGATCAACGACATCCTGGTTCTCCACCGGATCGTCAAGGACGAGATGGAGACCCGGCTTACGCAGCTGGCCGAGGACTACTGGTCGGAGATTCACGCTTTCGCCCGTAACTACCTCCTGGAGCGGGGCCTCCAGGCGGTTGACTGGGAGGTGGCGAACGCGGCCACCGTTTGGGGCGTGAGCCGGATCATGGACGACATCCCGCAGGCTGGGGAGCCGCACAACGCCGTCGGGATCTCGGTCGGCGTCGGTTGTCGGACGGGCCGCACGACGGCGTATCCGCACCCCAATCAGATGTTCTGGAGGAAGGTGCAGCGGGGCGACGCGCTCCAGATCGCGGGTATCGTACGGATCGGAGGCTACGGAGGAGAGCAGTACCGGGCCTTCCTGATCGCCCCGGGGGGCGATCGACAGCAGCGGGTGTGGGACGTCCACACCCGCAGCTACGAGATCCAAGCCGAGGAATCGTACGCGGGGAACACCTGCTCCAACGTGGCCAAGGCGGTGCACGACTACCAGGTGGAGAACGGGATGGCCCACCTCATCTACCACCGGCCCGGCCATGGCGAGGGGATGGAGGGCCACCAGCCCCCGTATCACGCCTTGGGGGACTACACCGTGATGCGAGAGGGAATGCACTTCTCGAACGAGCCGGGCCTCTACGATCCGGAGCACGGCTTCGGGTTCAACCACTCGAACAACATCCTGGTGGCTTCGGAGAAAGGGCTGCAGATGGGAACCGCCCCCGTCTCCAGGGAGTGGTGCTTCCTGGAGCTTTAGCCTACTCTCGCGCACGCGCGCCGAGAGGCTCGGCGCCCCACGGGACACTCACGGAGACGATGGTGATGCACGCCAAGCGCGCGGGGGACCTCTTCGACCTGATCGTGATCGGCGGCGGCACGGCCGGTCTGGTCGCAGCGGCCGGCGCGGCAAGCCTGGGTGCCCGAAGCGTCCTCATCGAGAGGCAACGGCTCGGTGGGGAATGCCTGTGGAGCGGCTGCGTCCCGAGCAAGGCGCTCATCGGCTCGGCGCGCATCGCCGACGCGCTGAGGCGAACGGCGGAATTCGGGCTTTCGTCCTCGGTAGCCGGTGCTCCGGCCTCCGAGCTGCCGGGCCGGGCCCCCGGCACGGGTCCGTTCGGCTCCGCCGTGCTGGCCAGCGTGCGCGAGACGCGGGCGCGCGTGCAGCCTCACGACGACCCGTCACGCTTTCGCGAGCTAGGCGTCGAGGTCCTCGAGGGCACGGCTGCGCGGCTCGTATCACCGGTCCGCGTCGAGGCAGGCGATCGCGTCCTGGAGGGCCGGCGAATCCTGATCGCGACGGGCAGCCGTCCCGCCATTCCGCCGGTCGAAGGCCTCGCGGAGGCCGGCTGCTACACGCACGAAACCGCGTTCGAGGACGACTCGCTGCCCCGGTCCGTGGTGGTTCTCGGGGCTGGACCGATCGGGGTGGAGTTCGCCCAGGCGTACTGCAGGCTCGGCGTCGAGGTGACCCTGGTCGAGCTAGCCGGTCGCATCCTGCCGAACGAGGACGCGGAGGTGGCGGCTCAACTGGAGAGCCTTCTGCGGCGCGAAGGGATCCGGATCCATGTGGGCCACGCGGCGATATCGGCCGAGCGGTCGAATGGCGAATCGGTCTTGCATCTGAAGTCCATGAATGCCGCCGCGTCGGACGTCTCCGCGGACCCGACCGAGGCCGCGGCGACGGCGACCGTGCGGGCCGAGCGGATCTTCGTCGCCGCCGGCAGGCTCGCCAACGTCGAGGGACTGGGGCTGGAGGCAGCCGGCGTCGACGTGGGCAGAGACGGGATCGCCGTCGACGGCACGCTTCGGACCTCGCGTCGGCATATCTATGCGGCCGGCGACGTCACGGGCGGCCTTCGCTTCACGCACGTGGCGGACCACGAGGCCCGCGCCGTCGTGCGCAACGCGCTCTTCCCGCTGGCTGCGAGAGTGGACTACTCGGTCGTACCGTGGGCGGTGTTCTCGGACCCTCCGCTCGCCAGGGTCGGGCTGACCGAGGCCGAGGCACGGGAGCGCCACGGCGACGCCGTGAGGGTCTACCGCTACGACACGTCCGACCTGGATAGGGTCATCACGGATCGGGAGACCGGTGGAATGGTAAAGCTGATCACGGACCGGCGAGGGCGCCTGCTTGGCGGCCACGTGCTGGCTCCGTCGGCCGGCACGATGATCGTGGAGGTGGCCATCGCCATTCGTCACCGGCTGCGTATCGCCGATCTGTCGAAGCTTGTTCACCCATACCCGACCATGAGCGAGGGAATACGGAGAGCCGCCGACATGTACTACCGGAGCAAGCTCACCGACCGCTCCCGGCGTTGGCTGGATCGTTACTTCCGGGCGACACGTCGGCTTGGTGGCGCATGAGCGCATGAGACGCACGATCCGCGGAACGCGCGTCATAGGCCTGCTGGCCGCGGTGCTCGCCGGCAGCGGAATGGCCGGCGCACCGGGGGGCATGCCGCCGGCCGCCGCCTCCACGCTCGCGCAGGTCGATACGCTGACGACGCCTCCCAACACGGCCGACGTCGGCCTCGATGTGAGATGGGGGCCGTCGAGCCCGAGCGACGGGACGGCGCTCGCCGTATTCGTGCGCGCCGCGGCGTCGGGAGCGGACGGGGTCGAGGTCAGCGCCGAACTGGACGGTCGCCCTCTGCGCCTCGGACGGCTGGGAGACGGGTGGTTCGGCCTCGCGCCGCTCCCGGCCGACCGCCCGGGGGATGTCGAGCTCGTTGTCTCCGCCCACGCCGGAGGCGCCGAACCGTTCGTGCAGAGCTGGACGGTGCCGGTGAGACCCCGAACCTACTCGACCACGGAGCTGAGCGTGGCCCCTCGGTTCTCCAATCCGCCTCCCGAAGTGCTGCGGCGAATCGAACGAGAGCGGGACCTCGTCCGCTCGACCCTGCGCCAGGTAACACCCGAATGGCTGATCGACGGCAATTTCGTAAGGCCGAGGAACACCAGGATCACGAGCCCGTTCGGCCAGAAGCGGCTGTTCAACGAGGATCTGCAGAGCCGCCACTGGGGCGTGGACCTGGCGGGAGACGTCGGCACGCCGGTGCGCGTAGCGGGGCGTGGGCGGGTCATGATTGCTCGTGAGCTGTACTACGCGGGCAACGCCATCTACGTGAGCCACGGTTTCGGCGTCTTCACCGGCTACTATCACCTTTCCGAGATAGACGTGACCGAAGGCCAGATCGTGGAGCGGGGCCAGGTCATCGGAAAGGTGGGCGCCACGGGCCGTGTCACCGGACCGCACCTTCATTGGAGCTTCTTCGTCGACGGCGAGAGACTGGATGCCGGCAGCGCCCTCGATTTCCGGGTGCCGGAGGCGGACGCCTTTCTCGACTCCAATCCGACACCGTAGGTTCACACGATGCCGAACATCGCACTCATTCTGGGCGGCGGCGCCTCGCTCGGCGCCTATACCGGGGGGGCCGTGACGGAGCTGCTCCGCGCCTTCGAGGGCAACCGCCATGGCTCGAACGTGCGCGTGGGCGTCATCACGGGCTCGTCATCCGGCGCCCTCACGGCGGCACTGGCGGCCCGTGCCCTCATCGTGAATCCGAACCTCCTTCCCTGGATCGAGAGGGCATGGATCGACGGCATGGACGCTTCGATCCTCCTGAAGCCGCGCGCGGTCAAGCGCTCCTCGATCCTCGACGCCGCCGCTCTGGAAGAGATGAGCCGGGCTCTGATCACCGCCGATCCAGCCTCGGACGACAGGTCCTCACCGCTCCTCGGCGACTCGCTGCAGCTCGGCATCACGCTCTCGAACCTGCACGGCGTCCGGTACGAGCTGAGCTACGGCTTCCGAAACTCGCCCGAGCGATCGTTCGGCACGCGCCTCTTCGACGACTGGATCGGATTCGGGCTGAGCAGGGATGACGGCGCCCGAGCACCCGTGTGGGAGGAGATCCGTCGGGCGGCGGTAGCGTCGGCAAGCTTTCCGTTCGCCTTCCCGCCGCGTCTCCTGCGGCGAGATGCGAGCGACTTCCCGGGAGCCGTTCTGCCACCCGGGTCGACCGAGATCGACATGTGGTACACGGACGGCGGGCTGTTCGACAACGAGCCGGTCGGACTGGCGAAACGTCTGGCGGACCGCTCGCCGCACTCCGGCGGCGACTGGCGCTACGTGTTGGTTGACCCGTTCCTGCGGGAGACGGCGGTGGCGGGAAAGCCACCGCCCGCGGAGCCAAGCTCCGCGGTCCAGGTCGCGGGCCTCCTGGCCGGTGCGTTCCTCGGGCAGGGTGGCTCCAAGGACTGGATCCGCGCGAACCGCACCAACGAGCGGCTGGAGATCCTACACTCGCTGGTGGATCGTCTCCCGGAGATCGCCGAGTCGCTAACCGACCCGGAGGCGTTGGAGCTCGGCCGCCTGGTCGGTGAGCTCGCCGAGCGGGTGTGCGATCACCGCGTCCCGGACGGGAGTGACGGTGCCGACCCGGTTCTCGAGCTCCTGGAGGAGCACATTGGCCGCATCGAGGCCCGCTACCCGGAGGTGCTGGCCAGGGTGGAGACGCGTGCGGCCCGGAGCCGGCTGGCGAAGCTCATCTTCCTCATCGAGGCGGCAGGCGGGCTCGACGACAAGGAGCCGATGCCCCTCTATCTGGTAGCACCTACCGGGGGACTGGCGGGCGACTTCCTGGGCAACTTCGGGGGACTGTTCTCGCGCGAGTGGAGGGAGGCCGACTTCCGTGCCGGGCGGCGCGATGCGCGCCGCGTCATCGAGAGCACGCTCGACGACGTCGTCAGCTACGAGCCGGATGAGGAGGCCGCCTATCAGGTGCCCGATCTCGACGCCTCCTACGACGCCCTCTCTCCCGCGCAGCGACATGCGCTCGAGCAGCTCATCGAGGCGAGAATCGGCCGCCAGATCGCCGCGATCGATGCCGGACCGCTGGGCTCCCTGCTCGGATTTCTGTGGAGGCCCGCTGTACGCCGCTGGGCCACGGGGCGGCTGATCGATTTTCTCCGCGGCCAGGGTGTAGCGAGCTAGGAGGGCTCATGCGCACGTAGGCCGTAACGGCCGCGGCGTGCCAAGCCGGCTGTCACGCC
>DAOVWI010000065.1 GCA_030636765.1 Gemmatimonadales bacterium | reverse complement strand
TGGACGCCGACGCGGACACCGGCGGAGTCCGGCTCTACCCGCTCCGCCTCGTCAATCCGCGCTTCTATCCGATCGTCGTGTTCGCCAGCGCCCGGGCCAGGGAGGTGCTCCTCGACACGGTGGCGGCGAGGGACTCGAGCCGGCTCAACGTACAGGTGGCCGCCGGGTTGCTCCGCTTACGGGCGGTGGATCTGGAGGGAAACGAGCTCGGCGTAGCGGTTCTATCAACCTGGCGGGACCATCCGCCGGGTGGGGCGGAGGGCGGCGCGCGGAGGGGCGTCGACTCGCTGAGCTGGGAGCTTCCGCCTCCTCCGTAGCAGGTCGCCAGGGTTCTTCAGCGCCCTGCTACGGAGGCCAGCCAACCCGAGCGCGCCCCGCCGTAGCGGAAGCGCTCAGCCGCCGAACAGGCCGACGATCATCTCGAACGTCGCCCTCACGGTGAAGTAGAGAACGAGGAGAAGGAGCGGCGGCACGACGTACCTGATGAAGCCGTACCAGAGGGGGAGCCACGCCACTCGCTCGCCACCCCTCCGAAGCTCCGCTATCGGGTCCGGCATCACCCACCCAACGAAGATCGCGAGACAGAGAGCGCCGAACACGAGGAAGAGGTTTCCTGCGATCTGATCGACCACCCCGAGCACGGTGATGTCGAAGGCCGATGGGATCCCGGCGAGCGTGATGAGAACGCCCATGATCAGGGCTGCCTTCCTTCGCGGCCACCGTACGGTGTCGATGATCGCCGCCACGACGACCTCGAGAAGCGAGATCGCGGACGTCAGAGCCCCGACAAAGAGCGCGAAGAAGAAGAGAACGCCCACCGGCCGGCCGACCGCGCCCATCTCGGCGAACGCGTTGGGCAGGCCGATGAACAGGGCGCCGATCGTGCTGCCGCTGAGCTGCTCCGACAGCCCAAGCGCGAAGATCAGGGGAAAGACCATCAGGCCGGCGAGGAACGCGATCAGGAAGTCGGATCCCGCGATGATCACCGCCTCCCGAGGCATGTTGTCGTCGCGTGATAGATAGCTCGAGTAGGTCAGCATCGCCCCCATCCCGAGGCTGAGGCTGAAGAACGCCTGACTGGTTGCCTCGGAGAGCACATCCAGTGAGAAGATCTCTCGGAAGTCCGTCGTCAGATAGAAGGCGTAGCCGGCGCCCGCCCCATCCAGGGTCGAAGCGAACACGGCCAGACCGAGGACGATCAAGAAGAGCAGAGGCATCAGGATGATCGCGCTGCGCTCGATCCCGCCCCGGATGCCGCCCGCCACGATCGTGATCGTGATGACCATGAAGAGCAGGTGCCAGGCCACGGCATCGCCGCCCGTCGAGACCTGGCCGAAGAACGCCGCGGGATCGCCCGCGAACCCGGTAATGAGCGCGTTCCACAGGTAGCGCAGGGTCCAGCCGGCGATCACGGCGTAGTACGAGAGAATGAGGAATCCGCCGGCCACGAACAGGACGCCGAGCGGCTTCCAGCGTCGGCCCCCGAAGTGGGCGAGCGCCTGAATCGGACTCTTCTTGGCCCCTCGACCGATCGCGAACTCGGCGAGCATGATCGGGATTCCGACGAGCGCGACCATGAAGATGTAGAGGAAGACGAAGGCCGCGCCGCCGTTCTCCGCGGCGAAGTACGGAAAGCGCCACATGTTGCCGAGACCGACGGCGGAGCCGACGGCGGCGAGGATGAAGCCCAGACGACTTCCCCACTGCTCTCGAGGCGCCTCGTTCATCTCCTGACTCCCGTAAAGGCCGTGGAGTGCGGTGTCGCGGCCGTAACCGCCGTCGGCGGGGGGTGCCCGAGACGTTCGGGAGCCGTCCCCGCGGCGTCAAGGCCCCCTTCCGGCGAGGGTCCGCCCGCCCGGCCGGCGGCTCGGTCACGACTGGGCGCGCCTCGCAATCTGCGTGGCGCGGCAGCAACACGCTTCGCACGAGCGCCGGAAGCGGGTACGTAAGTCATTGACAAACCTGTCACTTGCAGGATGAGAATCACGAGCACCGAACGTGCACTGTACAGGTGCGGAACTTTGTTTCCGCACGAGGGCTTCCACGCACGGAAGTAATACGACGGAGGTCGAGAAGCCTATGGAGGATGTGAGAGTGCGTTTGCAGGATGTGATCGTGCGCCTCGAGGATGTGAGGGTGCGCTTGCCGGTTCACCTCGCGCTCGTCGCCCTGGCCACGGGTCTCGCGGCGATCGCTCTGGCCGGCAAGAGACCGGCGCACGAGGGTACGACGGACGAGGGCCCGCCGGTGCGGGACGCGCAGACTGCCCTGGAGATCGAGGCGGAGACCTGGTTCATCTGACCGAGACCTGCGTTCATTTGACCTGAGTCAGCCGATGGATGAGGAGAGCCGCTCTCTTCGTCACGATGGGGAGTGAACCGAGATCGACCTCCTCCTCGGTCGTGTGACCTCCGCTGCCCGCCACCCCCAGACCGTCCAGACCGGCTTCCACGTACGGCGCCACGAACGAGATGTCGGCCGCTCCCCTCCGGGCCGGATCGACCGCCTCCACCGGTCCGAAACCGAGATCCCGGCTCACCTCGTCCAGCACGCCCAGTAGCTCGTAGTTCGCCTCGGTCGGAGCCATCGCCGGATAGCCATCCTCGAATTCGATCCGGGCGGCCGTGAGCGGCAGGTGCCGGGAGACAACCTCCCGCATCCGCGCCCGGACCCGCTCTTTCTGCTCTTCCGAGATGAATCGGAGCCCGCCATCGACCACCACGCTCTGGGCGATCACGTTCGTCTTGCCGAACGCGCTGCCCCGTGTCCCGGCCGCGTCGTATGAGACCTCCGTTCCGCCCAGGATGATGCCCGGGTTGAACGTCAGGTACTCTTCCCCTCGCACCTCGTCGTAGAACCCGCCGAGGATCCGCGCCGCCTCGAAGATCGCGCCCGCCCCATACTTCTCACCGAAGATCTGGGAGGAGTGACCGCGCTCGCCTTCCACGAGCAGCGTCCAGCCGCTTGATCCCCGCCGTGCGACGGTGGCCGTACCGGTTCCGTCTACGCCGCCCTCGAATCCGAGCGCCACCTGGCTCCGCCTTCCCGCCTCGATGAGGTCCGCGCGGCTCACCGCGATCGGCCGTCCTGGCTTCTCCTCGTCCCCGGTGAGGGCGACGATGATGCGGGCGTCCTCGAGGGCGCCCGCCGCGCGGAGAGCCTTGAGCGCATAGAGAAGCACGACGTCCCCGCCCTTCATGTCCTCTGTGCCGGGGCCCGACGTCGTCGAGTCGCCGCGCTCGAAGCGCTGGAAGGGGCTGTTCTCCTCGAAGACGGTGTCGAGGTGACCGATGAGGAGTATCGTTGGGCCCGATCCGCCGTCGATCTCCGCGAAGAGGTGTCCGGCGCGGTTCACCTCCTCGGGCATCTCGATCCAGCGGGTATCGAAGCCGAGGCTCGCGAGCTCCGCCTCGAAGATCCGGCCCACCTCCCGGACCCCGGCGTGGTTCATCGTCCCGCTGTTGATGTTGACGATCCTCTCGAGAAGATCGATCGCCTCGTCATCGTGGGCGTCCACGTAGGACACGATCGCTTGTTCCGTGGACGTCAGGTTCTGCGCCAGGGCCGGGTTCGCGGCGGAAACCGGGATTCCCAGGCTGGTGAGGAGGACGATGGTGTGGGAGCGCGTGAACGACACGGCAAGGGCTCCTGTTTCGGGTTCGGTGCGCAGCCGGGATCGCTCGGTACGCAAGCGCGGATCGCTAGGCAGCTGGGCTAAAAGTGCTCGGCCGCGCGGTCAGACTGCGCCGCGGCCGGGCCAAAGTGCTTGGCGGCGATACGAGGCGCCAGCGAGCGAAGCCGCCACCCTCCGGAGAGCCTGCCGAGCGCTTGCGCGGCCCCCCGCGCGGCCGTCCTTTTTCCAGGTGCACTGGCTAAGCGTACGAACGCGATGAACGATTCGCGAGTGGAGCCCGTACCGAGCGGGAACGGACGGCGCGGGAGCATCATGCCCGTTGGGGGCGCGGAGGAGAAGATCCGCGACACCGAGATCCTCCGGCACTTCGTGGAGCTGTCTGGAGGCGATGGCGCGCGGATCGTGGTGATCCCGACGGCATCGCGCGCCAAGGAGACGGGCGAGAGCTATCTGAGCCTCTTTCGAGGGCTGGGAGCGAGCGATGGCAGCGTGCTTCCGATCGAGTCACGGGCCGATTGTTCCCGGAAGGAGTGGATTCGGGAGATCGAGAGCGCGGACGGCGTTTTCCTGACGGGGGGCAATCAGCTCCGGCTCTCCACGACAATCGGTGGCACTCCCGTGGCCTTTGCGCTGCGGCGGATGAACCGGCGTGGGATGGTGGTGGCGGGCACGTCGGCGGGCGCCGCGTTCATGTCCGAGCACATGATCGCGTTCGGGGAGGAAGGAGCCTCGCCCCGCGCAGACATGGTGACGCTGGCGCCCGGTCTGGGTCTTCTGGACAACGTCATTATCGATCAGCACTTCCGGGAGCGGGATCGACTGGGCCGGCTGCTCGCCGCCCTGGCCTTCAACCCCAACGGGATCGGCGTCGGGCTGGACGAGGACACGGCCGCGGTCATCGGGCCCGACAACGTGCTCCGAGTGTTGGGAAGCGGCGCGATCACCATCGTGGACCCGGCCGATCTCGAGTTCTCCTCGATGGACTCGGCGCAGGAACACTCCCCGGTGTGTCTGATCGGCATCAAGATCCACGTGCTCATCGCCGATTCCACGTTCGACCTGACGACGCGCGTCGCTGCGCCTCCGCCCCACCTCTGAGCGATGAAGGTCATAGACAAGGCCGTCTATCTCGGCCCCAACCTGTATGCGCACTTCCCGGTCATCCGCCTGACCGTGGATCTGGGAGAGCTCGAGGAGTGGCCGACGGGGCGTCTCGGCGATGCGTTTGTCCGGCCGCTGCTCGAGACGCTGCCGGGCCTGAGCGAGCACGGATGCTCCTACGGGGAGCCCGGCGGCTTCGTCCGCCGCCTCACCGAGAACGAGGGGACCTGGCTCGGTCACGTGCTGGAGCACGTGGCGATCGAGCTCCAGAACGTGGCGGGGCTCCTGGTGACGTTCGGGAAGACGCGCTCCGCCGATGGGCCGTGCCGCTACGACGTGGTCTACGAGTATTGGCAGCGGGAGCAGGGGCTCGAGGCGGGCCGGCTGGCAATCGACCTGATCTCGCGCCTGCTTCCTGCAAAGCTGCGCCCGCCCGGGGCGAGGGCCGACTTCGACTGGGAGCCGGAAAGGGACGCGTTCATCCGGTTCGCGCAGAGGCGGGCCATGGGTCCGAGCACCGCAGCCCTCGTGCGTGCCGCCAGGGAGCGGGACATCCCCTGGCTGCGCCTCAACGAGTTTGGACTCGTTCAGCTCGGCCACGGGCGTTATCAGCAGCGGATTCAGGCGACCGTCACGAGCCAAACCCGCCAGATCGCCGTGGAGATCGCCTCGGACAAGGAGGAGACGAACCGCATACTCGGCGACCTCGGCCTGCCCGTTCCGGCGCAGAGGCTCGTCTACACTGCGGAGGAGGCGGTCCGGGCGGCCGAGCGGATCGAGTACCCGGTGGTCGTGAAGCCGCTGAATGCGAACCATGGGCGGGGGGTCTCGATCGATCTTCGGGATCCCGACGAGGTCCGAACCGCGTTCGAGCAGGCCCGACAGCACCGTCGAGCCGTGCTGGTCGAGCGCTTCATCGAGGGCATCGACCACCGGATGCTCGTCGTCGGCGGGGAGCTGATCGCCGTGGCGAAGCGGGTCCCTGGTCACGTCGTGGGCGACGGCGTCCACACGGTCGACGAGCTGGTCGAGGTGCTGAACCTCGATCCGAGGCGGGGGATCGGCCACGAGAAGGTGCTGACCCGGGTCGAGCTCGATGCGCATGCGGATAGGCTCCTGGTGCAGGCAGGCCTGATGAGGCAAAGCGTGCCCGAGGAGGGCCGAATCGTCTACCTGAGGTCCAACGGCAACCTGTCCACGGGCGGAACGGCGGTTGACGTGACCGACGCCGTTCACCCGGACAACCGGGAGATGGCCGTCCGGGCGGCCCGGGCGATCGGCCTGGACGTGGCGGGCGTGGACTTCCTCACGCCCGATATCACACGCTCGCACAAGGACGTCGGAGGCGCGATCTGCGAGGTGAACGCGGCGCCGGGCTTCCGCATGCACGTCGCGCCGAGCGAGGGAACCTCCCGGGACGTGGCCGGCCCAGTCATGGAGATGCTTTTCGCCCCCGGCACCCCGAGCCGGATCCCCATCGCCGCCATCACCGGCACGAACGGGAAGACGACGACCGCGCGGATGCTCGCGCACATCCTCAAGCTGAAGGGAAGCACCGTCGGGATGGCGACCACCGATGGCGTGTACATCGGCGGCCAGCTCACGGTGGAGGGTGACATGACGGGGCCCGTGGCCGCGCAGATGGTGCTCCGCGATCCGCAGGTCGATGTTGCGGTGCTCGAAACGGCGCGCGGCGGTCTGCTCCGGGCCGGCATGGGTTACCAGCGGTGCGACGTCGCCGCCTGCCTCAACGTGCAGGGCGACCACCTGGGCCTTCGCGGCATCGACACCCTCGAGGGACTGGCCGAGGTGAAGCGGATCATCATTGAGGTGGCGCGTGACACCGCCGTGCTAAACGCGGACGATCCGCTCTGTCTCCAGATGGCTGACCACTCGCAGGCCGAGCGCCTCTGCTACGTGACGATGAATCCCGAGCACGAGCTGGTGCGACAGCACATCGAGGCGGGCGGAATGGCGATCGTTCTGGAACGCGGGATCCAGGGGCAGATGATCACCATGTACGACGGCCTGGCCCACATGCCGCTGCTCTGGACACACCTGATTCCGGCAACGCTCGAGGGCCGGGCGATGCACAACGTCCAGAACGCGATGTTCGCCGGAGCGATAGCCTATAGCCTCGGGATCGGCCTGGAGGACATCCGGCATGGCCTGAGGACGTTCGACGCGACGTTCTTCCAGGCTCCGGGCCGCATGAACATCTTCGACGGCCATCCCTTCAAGGTGATCCTGGACTACGGTCACAACCCGACGGCGATCTTGGCGATGCGGGCGGTCGTCGAGGACCTGCCGGTCTCCGGACGGCGGATCGTCGTGCTCGCGGCGCCGGGAGATCGGCGGGACGAGGACATTCAGGAGGCGGCTCGGGCGGCGGTGGGGGCGTTCGACCTCTACATCCTCCGCCGGGACGACAATCCGAGAGGGCGCGGCCCCGACGAGGTCCCGCGGATCCTGGAGAAGGAGCTGCTAGCGGCCGGCGTGCCGGCCGATCAGATCCGGGTGGTTCCCGAGGAGGAGCTCGCCGTCGAGGCCGCCTTGAGCGCCGCCGGTCCGGGCGATCTCGTGCTCATCTTCGGCGACGCCGTCTCCCGAACCTGGCAGCAGATCACCGGATTCGGGTCGGAGGCCGTCGGCGATGTGGACACGACCGGCACCTCGAACACCGTCGCCGATGCGGACACCGTCGACGGCCCGGACACGACCGGCGAGGCCGAAGCGACCGGCACGGCTGGCTTGCTGGAGAGGCCGGCCACGGTCAGCTCGCCGGAGACGCCCGCCACCGATTCGGCGCCGCCACCGCCGGATGGGCCCGTAAGGCCGCGGCCGCTCGAGTGGACCGGGGATTGGGGCGTGGAGCTGGATCTCGATCTCGAGGAGCGCAAGCTGGTGCGCGACGAGCGAGGGGTCCGGATCGCGCGCGAGCCGGACGACTAACCCGAGACGGGCAGCGGCGGCCGAGATGGAGCTTCTGGATTCGAGGCGCCTGACGGGTCCCAACCTTCTTCTCGAAGGCCCCGGGGCGGTGATCGACGTAGGGTTCACGAGCGCCGAGGCTGGCCCGGCGGAGCGGGGCGCGATCGAGCGGAGCGCCGTCGAATCGGCATGGCGCGCCCACGTCCGGACGATCCTCGACGCCGTCGGCTGGGGCCGCTCCCTCCTTGCCGTCCACCCCTTCCCGCGAGGTCTGAGCCTGGCCTTCTCCGCGCCCGAGGATGCCCTGTACGCCGCCACTGAGGTGAACGAATGGGCGTGGGCGGCCACGTGTGGCGAGCTCGGTCTGAAGGTCGGGGAGAAAGAGGACGCCAGACCGCTCGAGCCGCTCCAGGAGGCGACCGAGAGGCTCCGGGCGACGATCACGGAGGAGAGCGACCCGGCCCTGCTCGCGCTCCGCGATGCGGCGGCCCGGCACGACGTCACGTTCCTGACGGACGAGGATGCGACGAGCGTCGGGATGGGCGACGGCTGCCGGTGCTGGCCGACCACCGACCTGCGGAACGCCTCGGAGGTGGATTGGGACGGCGTGCGGGACGTGCCGGTCGCCCTGATCACCGGCACGAACGGGAAGACGACCACCGTTCGCCTCCTATGCGCGATCGCGCGCGCGGCGGGCCTCGTGCCCGGCGCGACCTCCACCGATGGCATCGTCGTTGGCGATGAGGTGGTCGACGCGGACGATTGGGCCGGGCCGGGCGGAGCCCGGCAGGTTCTCCGTATGCCGGCGGTGGACGTAGGCATCCTAGAGACCGCCCGCGGCGGGATCCTCCGCCGCGGTCTCGGAGTGTCCCGGGCCGACGCGGCGCTCCTCACCAACGTGGCGGAGGATCACCTGGGCGAGTACGGCGTGGAGGATGTGGCGGCGCTCGCCGACGTGAAGTTGGTCGTGGGGCGAGTCGTGGTGCCGGCCGGCCGCGTCGTCCTCAACGCCGAGGACGAGCGAGTCGTGGCGGCGGCCGAGCGGGCGCGGCGGAAGGGGCACCTCAGGGCTCCGATCACCTGGTTCTCCCTGGACCCAAGGGATCCGCTCGTGAGCCGGCACGTGGCGGAGGGTGGCCATGCGTGCGCGCTGGTCGACCGGGAGCTGGTGCTGTGGCGCGGCGGCCGTCCCGACACGGTGACGACCGTGGAGCGGGTTCCGATCACGCTCGATGGCGCCGCTCGCTTCAACGTGCGCAACGCCCTGGCGGCGGTCGGAGTGGCGGCGACGCTCGGCTGGCCGGTGAAGGCAATGGCCGCCGGACTCTCGGCCGTCCGGGGCACTCCGGAGGACAACCCGGGCCGGCTCAACCTCTTCGAGCTCGGCGGGGCCCGGGTCCTGGCGGACTTCGCGCACAACCCCCACGGCATGTCGGCCCTGCTCGAAGCGGTGGCTTCGCTTCCCGCCGGCCGGCGTCTGATCGTGATCGGACAGGCGGGCGATCGCGACGACGAGTCGATCCGCCGCCTGGTGAGGGCGGCGTGGGCGGCGCAGCCGGCCCTGGTGATCGTAAAGGAGATGGAGAAGTACCTGCGGGGGAGGCCGGCGGGCGAGGTGCCGGGGATCATCGTCGACGAGCTGCGGCGCCTGGGCGCACGCGACGAGTCGGTCCGCCGAACCGACTCCGAGATGGAGGCGGTGCGCGCCGCGCTCGAGGCCGCCAGGCCCGGCGACCTTGTCGTGCTGACCGTTCACAGCGACCGTGAGGAGGTGCTCGGCCTGCTCTCCGACCTGAGGCGGGCCGGTTGGGCCCCTGGCCAGGCGCTGCCGGGCGGACGGGCGTCCGGGCCGGCCTCCGGAACGGAGTCCGAGCTGCCGGCCTCCGGTACGGAGTCTGATCTGCGGGCCGCCACGAGCTCGGGGCCGGAGTGACGCTCGAGAGCGAGAATCGGAGTTCGCTCAGGAGAGCCGCGGTGGTGGCGGCACAGGTTCTCGCGGCTCTCCTCACCGTTGGGGCGATCGGTATGGTTTTTCCAGATCTGGTGGCGCGGCTGGCTCCGCCGATGCTCTTCTACCCCGAGCCGCTCTCGCAGGCGGAAGCCGATCCGGCCGTTTGGGGACTCGCGACCGCCGAGTCGGTCGAGCTGCAGACCGAGGATGGAGTTCGCCTCCACGGCTGGTGGATCCCGGCGGCCGATGGCACCGAGCCCTGCGGCGCGGCGATCTACTTTCACGGAAACGCGGGGAACATCGCTTCGCGCTCACCGATCGGCGTGCGGCTGGCCGGCCTCGGCCTGTCGACGCTTCTCGTCGACTACCGCGGCTACGGGCGCAGCGGCGGAAAGCCCAGTGAAGAGGGCCTGTACCGGGACGGCAGGGCCGCCTACCGCTGGGTGCGGGAGCGCCCCGGCGCGACGCAGGAGGGCCTGATCGTGATCGGAAATTCGCTCGGCGCCGCCGTGGCGACCGACGTAGCCGCTGGTGAGGAGACGACGGGACTCGTGATCACCGGAGCGTTCCGCTCGGTGCCGCACATGGCGAGGTCGATCTACTGGTGGCTGCCGCCCGGCTTCTTCCGCTGGAGCCGGAACCGCTTCGACAGCGAGGCCCGCATGCGCGACGTGGCGGTCCCGGTCCTCGTCGGCCGTGGGGCGAACGACCGGCTGATCCCGCGCGCCGAGACGCGGGCGCTCTACGAGGCGGCGGCCCCACCGAAGCGGTGGGTGGAGGTGGACGGAGCCGACCACAACGACCTCTGGTTGAGTGAGGGACTCTGGACGGAGCTCGAGGAGTTCCTCGGGAGGCAGCTTTGCACCGGTCGCGCAGCGAAGTGACCTGATCGACCCGAACCGGCCCGCGGTCGGCGTGCCCGTCCCGCTCGGCCGGCGGTGCGCCGTTCCCTCTGAGCCCTCGCGGATCCAGTTTGGATCCATATCAGATCCCCGGAGTAAATATCAGAAGAGCGAGAGGCTGCGTTTGAGGGGGAGTTGATCATGCCGCTGAATCTGTCGATCAAGAACGTGCCCGTTGAGCTGGTCGAACGGCTGCGACGCCGTGCAGCGGCCTCTCACCGCTCGATGCAAGGAGAGCTGATGGCGATGCTCGAGGAGGCGCTCACGGAGAGAGGACCGCTGACGCCGCAAGAAGTTCTGGAGAGGGTGCGCGAGATGGGGCTGGAGACGCCGGATGAGGCGGTCGACGACATACGAGCTCTTCGCGACAGCCGGTAGCGCCACAACGCTCGTGACGGCGTCAAGGGGCAAGCCTGCATGACTGGCGTAGTAGTCGACGCTTCGGCCCTCGCCGCCCTGCTCTTCGGAGAGTCCACGGCCGCGCAGGTAGCAGAGCGGCTGGAGAAAGCGGTGCTCGCCGCTCCTACGCTTTTGCGGTACGAAGTCTCTCACGCGTGTCTCAAGAAGATCGCCCGCTATCCGGACCGCCGTGGCGAGCTACTGAGGGCGGCGGGCGATTTCACTCGGATGGAGATCCAGGAAATCGATGTCCCTCCGCTGGAGGCAATTCAGCTTGCCGAGCAGATGGGCCTTTCACTCTACGACGCCTCCTACCTCTGGCTGTCGCGCTCGCTGGGAGCCCCCCTGGTTACCCTTGACCGGAAGCTGGAAGCCGCCGCCTCCGGTCCCTACTGATCGACCGCCCTCTGCCCACAGGCGTCCCGGCCGTGCGCTCAATCAGCCTTCCTGGTTCGCCTCCAGGTTCCAGCTCTTCTCCACACCGCCGCCTTGGCGCGTCGCGTCCGCAGGCGTGTACGTCCAGACGATCTTCCCGTAGCTGAGCGTTACCTCTTCAACGGGCTCATCATGACCAGCGGAGTGGGAAACGCTTACCGAGGATATCCGCACGTCCTCGAGCCGGTACTCCATGTACAGCATCGGACCCTCGCCCGCCTTTCGTATCTGAAGCGTCGCGCTGGGGTAGCGCTTCCCCGACGCGCAGGCCAGGTAGAGGTTCGGGCTCGCCGCGTCGATCTTCTTGACGACGCTCACGTCGCTGAAGGAGGTTCGGCC
>DAOVWI010000182.1 GCA_030636765.1 Gemmatimonadales bacterium | reverse complement strand
GGCTCCCCCGCGCCATTTGCGCACTTGTGGTTGTGTACTATGTACGACATATTACATGCATGAGCTTCGGGTCATTCCTTCGTGAGCGCCGGGAGCGGCTCAGAAAGGACGACTCTCGGTTCTCGCTTCGGCAGGTGGCGGAGCGGATCGGGGTCGAGCCCTCGTACCTGAGCAAGGTGGAGCGCGGGCTCGTCGCTCCGCCTTCGGAGAGGACGACCGTTCGGCTTGCGGACGACCTGGACCTCGATCCAGACGCGCTTCTCGCGCTGGCCGGGAAGGTCTCGAGCGACCTTCTCGAGGCGATCCGAAAGCGCCCGGAACTGTTCGCCGAGCTGATTAGAGAGCTCAAGGGCATGCCCGACAAGGCGGTGCTGCGACTTGTGCGGGAGGTGCGGGACGGCTCGTGGTAGAAGCCAGCAAGGAGGAGAGTGTACGGTGATTGAACTTAAGAGTGATTCGCTCGTGTTCTCGTTTCCCAAGGTCCACAAGGCCGCTACGCTCCGTATGGACTTTCAGCGCACGCTCCGGATCCCGGACGACGGGGATGATTACCCGCTGCCTCCGGGGCTCGGGCGCTTCCCGCTCCGTCACGTGGATGACTTCTCGGATCGCGTCCCCGATTCGTGGCTGACGCGCGGCGGAGTGATGCTTCCGATGTACCAGTCGGAAGCCCTCTGGCTGAACTTCTCCCCGGCGGGCGACTACCCCTTCGCCGTCAAGGTGGCCGCAGGCAAGATCAACGCGGTGACTGGCGACGTCTGGAAGAACGGACTCATGGAACGCCCGCAAGATTATCTGGTCGTGCCCGAGCAGCCGTGGCTGGACGGCTACTGCGTCGAGAAGGGATTCATCCGCCAGTTCGTCGGCATGCCCTTGGGGAGCGGCTACAGCGCCGAGGAGCAGGTTACCTCCGAGGCCGAGCACGGCGGTATCCAGATCATTGCATACCCGATGAAGCGGGAGGCCTACGAGCGCATGCGGGCGCGGATACGCGACCTCCTGCCGGCCGCCCCCCAGCTGGAAAGCTACAGCCTGAGCGTCGACATGGGCCTCGCTCCGGGAGGCCGCATGCGCCAGGAAGTCTACGACGACCCGTATACCTTCAAGGACTGGGACACCAAGCATGCAAGCCGCTGCTTCGTCCACCTCAGCAACTCGCTCGTTTGGCGGGCCGTGACGGACGAGCAGCCACCGACTGTGCCGCCAACCTCCGAGGAATACACACGCGCCGGCCTTCCGTGGTTTGAGTATTACGGCGGCGATCTCAAAGCGCTCGAAGGTTCGGAAAGGCTCGGCGGTCTCAAGAGCGTCACCGAGCTGGGCGAGCAAGAAGGAGACGTCCCGCTCCCGGAGAACGTGTCTGTGAGCCCTGAGAACGTGATTGCCCTTCGCAAGGGGCTCAGAAAGGACGAGGTGCGCGAGGGCGTTTTCTAGGACTTACGCACGTCTGCTTGGCAGGCAGTAATCGACTTCAGAGTAGTGTGCTTGCCCGCCTGTAGGGCAGGCGCTCTGGACCAGACTGAGCTATTCGCCCGTGCCGTAATCCGTTGTGCAACAACGAGTTACTCCCCCCGCCGTGCAGAGATGGTCCCTACGCCTGGGGCTGTTGCTCGGGGTGTAAGGATGCGACGACGTTCAGCTGTTCGCCAGCCTGTCATCGCTGCGTCCCGCAACGCGGTCTCCACGCGCCTCTCAACTTCGTAGAGCAGTGTATTCCCTATTCTCACCACCGAAGTTCGCCCTAATTCTTCGCCCAGTTGGAGATTTCCCGACTTGCCCGAGTTGGCAGGTGCTCTACCGTGGGTATAAGCGTTTCTTCTGCCGATGAACGCCGGCCTCGGACAGTAGGCCGATTCCCCACACCCTGTGTCCAGAGTTTTGCGACTGGAGCGGCGAACACCGCGCGGCCATAATGTCAAGCTGATAAGGTACACCCCACTGTACTAGCCACGCGGGAAGGTTGTCATGCCTTCTGACCTTCGCGAGAAGATCGGGTCTCTGCTGGCGGAGCCTGGCTCCACCCCCTCGGCGGAGAGGGCCGAATGGCTCCGATCCTTGGCGAAGACCGAGAGTGAGCCGAGAGCGCCAGGCGCCCGCATCCTCGAGACAAAAGCTCCGACCCGCGAAGGCCGATCCAGGCCACGATCGCTGACCGCTCACCAGATCCCGCTCGATCTGCTACGCCGGGCGGCCGATCGGCTCCAGATGGTGGCGGCGATCATGGCGATCGCGTTGACCGGATACGTAGTCATCTCCAACTCGGCGCCGGTGCTGGCCGACCCCTCACTCGCCCAGCCGGGCCCTACCCGCCTGATCGTCCTCGCCATGCTGCTTGTCTCGATCGGGGTGTACTTCTTGGGCCGCTGGCAGGCCTTGAAGCCCGAGCGCATGCTCGATATCGGCCTGTGGTACCAGGTCTTCCTCGCCTTCGTGGGCGCGGTGGCCATCCAGTACTTCGCTGCTGAGCTTCGCATGCCCGTCTGGGGGGTCTCGGAGGTCGCCGTTCTCATCCTCGTGTTCGCGATCCTCGTTCCCAACACCCCCGGCAAGGTGCTGCTGTTCGCGCTGGTGGCCGCGACGATGGACCCGGTCGGGGATCTGGTCTACGGGCTCAAGGGAGGGGAGACGCCCACCTTCGTGCAGATGGTGGGCGCCTACTACGCGAACTATCTGGCGGCCGGTATCGCGCTGGTCACCGCCCACGTGCTCACCGGGCTGGCACGCGACGTCAGCGAGGCGCGGGAGCTGGGCAGCTACCGGCTGACCGAGCAGCTCGGCCGGGGAGGCATGGGCGAGGTGTGGCGGGCGGATCACCGGATGCTCGCCCGCCCGGCGGCGGTCAAGCTGATTCGGCCGGACATGCTGATGGGGGTGGGCGAGGACCGTGAGACGCTCGTCCGCCGTTTCGAGCGCGAAGCGCAAGCCACAGCCCTGCTCAGATCCCCACACACGATCGAGCTGTACGACTTCGGGGTCACCCCGGAGGGCTCGCTCTACTACGTCATGGAGCTGCTCGACGGGCTGGACATGCAAGCGCTGGTGGAGCGCTACGGTCCGCTGCAGCCGGGGCGCGCCGTGTACCTGCTGGCGCAGGTGTGCGATTCGCTCTTCGAGGCGCACGAGAACGGGCTCGTACATCGGGACATCAAGCCGGCCAATGTCTACGTGTGCCAATACGGGATGGAAGCCGATTTCGTAAAGGTGCTGGATTTCGGGCTGGTCGGGCGTCGTCCGGGAATCGCCGCGGATACCCGGCTCACCATGGGGGATTGTCCCGGAGGGACCCCGGCCTTCATGGCGCCTGAGCAGATCCTCGGCCAGACGGTGGACGGCCGCACGGACATCTATGCGATGGGCTGTCTAGCCTTCTGGCTGTTGACGGGTAGCTGCGTGTTCAGTGGAGCCACCCCGCTGGACGCCGTGGTCAAGCACGCGCGGGAGGTGCCCGAGCCTCCGTCGGCTCGGTCCGAGATGCCGATCCCGGCGGTCCTGGACGAGCTGGTCCTGGCGTGCCTGGAGAAGGAGCCGGAGAGGAGACCCGCGAGCGCGATGAGTCTCCGATCGCAGCTTGCCGGATGCGCGCCCGATGATCCGTGGAACGGTGAAGAGGCGCGGTCATGGTGGGAGCTGCACCGGCCGACTGTGCCGCCCGAACCGGTGGCGCAGGGAGCATGAGCCCCATGCGCGCGCGGCTCGTTCCCGCGCTCATTCTGCTCGTCGTCGCGATCGCTGTGCCCGCAGCCCTGCAGGCGCAGGTGGGGGCAGACGGTGCGGTCCGGGTCGGCCGGGAGCAGGTCCTGAGCGCGATGCGGGCGGAGGCCGAGCAGGGCTACAACCTGCTCGCGACGACCAACTCCACCCGCTTCTCGACCTCGGTCATCCTAGCGGTCGTGCGGGCCGCCATGGCTGACGCGCCCGAAGGACCGCCTCTGCTCATCCACCACTCGGACTGGTACGAGGCCTACTCTGAGGTGACGGGACTAACGCCGGACGAGATTCCCGAGTTCGTCGCCCTAGCGAACGAGTACGGGCAGGATCGCGTCGT
>DAOVWI010000216.1 GCA_030636765.1 Gemmatimonadales bacterium | reverse complement strand
CTCTGCCACCAGTTCATCCCGCTCCCGATCATGCTGGCCGCCAGCATGTAGGTGGGGATGCAAACGCTCATCGCGACCCACAGGGAGGCGATGTTCCAGGTGTTCCAGGAGCGATCCGCAATTCGCGTGGGCGCCAGATCCGGGTTGGCGAAGCGACCGTCGGGGAGCGCCGCGGTCAGCTCCACGAGTCCGCCAACCTCCACCTGCCCGGGCACCACCCACTCGCTCATCCCCGCTCGGCGCGCTATTCGTCGCCCTCGCGGCGACGGTGGCCGCCGTTGGCGACCCGGTCGCCTCGAGCCCGCTCCGCCGCGGCGTGCAGCGCGTCCCGGGTGAGGATCTCCACCAGGCGCGTCCGGTACGCCGCCGAAGCGTGCATATCCTCCATCGGCTCGATCTCCTCATGGGCCGCACGCCGGGCGGCTGCCGCGATCACGTCGGGCGTGGGCTTCTCGCCCCTCAGCGAGCCAGCGGCCCCCGGGGCAGCAACCGGCGCGCCGCCCACGCTCAGATAGACGAGGTGTGCCCTCTCGATTGTCCCGACGTCGTCCAGCGTGATCGTGGCGGCCACGCCCGCCATCGCGTAATCGCCGTGCCGGCGGGCGATCTCCCGGAAGGCGCAGCCGGTGCCGGGCCCCTGGCCGGGCAGCTCCACCTCCAGCAGCAGGTCCTCGGGCTGGAGGGCCGTCGCGAAGAGGCCGAGGAAAAACTCGTCCGCCGGAATCCACCGATCGCCATCCGGTCCGCGCACCCGGCAGCGGGCTCCCGCGGCAAGCAGGACGGCCGGAATCTCGGCGGCCGGATCGGCGTGCGCGGCGCTCCCCCCGAACGTCCCGCGGTTTCGGATCTGCGGGTGGGCGACGTGCGGCATCGTCTCGGCGATGAGGGGAGCGCGCTCCGTCACCAAAGCGCTGCGCTCGACAGCTCGCTGCCGCGTCATCGCGCCGATCCGCACGCCTCCGGCGGCCGGGCCCTCCTCGACCGGCCGGATGAAGGCCAGCTCCTCGATCCGGTTCAGATCCACCAGCACGGCGGGCCGCGCCAGCCGGAAGTTCATCGCCGGAACGAGGCTCTGCCCTCCGGCCAGAAGCTTCGCGTCCAGCCCGTGCTCCGCGAGCAGGGCGAGTGCCTCCTCCACGGAGCGCGGGGCATGGTACTCGAAGGTCGGAGGCTTCACCTCCGCCCCCCCGTCCGCGGATCTTCAGCGGCCCCCACCTCCGCCGGCGCGTCCGTCGCTGCCTCGGAGCGAGCCTCGCGGATCAGCTCGAAGAGCCGGTTAGGGCTCAGCGGGATCTCACGGATCTCCAGTCCCGGCGCGTGATCGCGCAGGGCATCCTCGATCGCCTGGGCGAAGAGCGCTCCGACCGGGATCGCGCCCGCCTCGCCGACGCCCTTCGTGCCGAGCGGGTTGAGGGGCGACGGCGTCTCGATATGAGCCGTCTCGATCGACGGGACATCGGTAGCGGTAGGGAGCAGGTAATCCATGAGGGACGCGTTGCGGAGCTGGCCGTCCGGGTCGCACACGAGCTGTTCGTAGAACGCGTTCCCGATCCCGTGCGCGACCCCTCCGTGTATCTGACCTTCCACGATCGCCGGATTGATGATGGCTCCACAGTCGTGCACCACCACGTATCGCTGGATCTCGACCATCGCCGTTTCGGGATCCACCTGGAGGACCATCGCATGGACGCCGCTGGCCGTCGCGGCCCGCTCAGGCCCGAAGTACGCGGTCGCCTCGAGGCCCGGCTCGCTCCCCGGCTCGACCGCGCCACGGAGGGGATTGCAGCGAACCGCCAGATCGCCGACCGCGAGCGATAGATCGGGGGCTCCGCGAACGGCGATCCTCCCTTCGGCCAGCTCGAGATCCTCTTCGGCCACCTCCAGGATCTCGCTCGCCTTCCGGAGGATCTTCGCGCGCACGGCCACCGCGGCCGCATGGCACGCGTTGCCGGCCACGACCGCGCCCCGGCTCGCAAACGTGCCCGTGCCCCAGTGGAACTCGCGGGTGTCCCCCGTTACGACCCGCACATCGCTCACGCGGACCCCGAGCTGGTCCGCCACGATCTGCGCGAACGAGGTGAAGTGCCCCTGCCCCTGCGTGCCGACGCCGGTGACGAGGCACACCTTCCCGCTCGCCTCCACGCGAACGCGGGCGCCCTCGTATGGGCCGATCCCGGTGCCCTCGATGTAGGAGACGACGCCGACGCCCGTGAGCCGCCCGGAGCCGTCCACCTCCGGCCGAACGGTGGCCGCCGGGTCGTAGCCGATCATCTCGATCGCCCGGTCGAGCGCGGGCTCGTAGTCGCCGCTGTCGTACACGAGCGGCGCGAAGTCCTGGTACAGGATCTCGTGATCGTGGGGGAAGTCGTCCGGCGCCAGGAAGTTGCGCCGGCGGATCTCGGTCCGGTCCATCCCGAGCTCCCGCGCCGCCAGGTCCAGGAGCCGCTCCATCACGAACACGCCCTGCTGACGCCCCGCGCCGCGGACCGGCGTCACGGTCGGCCGGTTCGTGTACGCCACCCGGAACTCGCTGTAGTAGTTCGGGACGTCGTAGGGCCCAAGCAGCGTGCACTGTGTGTTGATCGGCACGGTCAGGCCGTACGGGCTGTAGGCCCCCGTGTCGTGCACGAAGACGTCCTTCACCCCGAGGATCCGGCCGTCCGCTCGCACCGCGATCTCCGCGTCGTGGACCTGTCCGCGCTCCTGGGTCGTCGAGAAGAAGTTCTCGAAACGATCCTCGATCCACTTCACGGGCCGGCCCAGCCGCATCGAGATCCACGGCAGCAACACCTCGTCGGGGTAGAACATCATGATCTTCGGCCCGAAGCCTCCCCCGATGAACGGCGCGATCACCCGAACCTGGGACTCCGACAGCCCGAGCATGGCGGCCAGGCCGTTTCGTATTGGGATCGGAGCTTGCGTCGTGTCCCACACGGTCAGGTGTTCAGCCTTCTCCTCCCAGTGGGCGATGACGCCGCGGTTCTCGATCGCCGCGGAGACGCCCCGGTCGTACAGGAGACGGCGCGCCAGCACGAGATCGGCGTTGGCCCGTGCCTCCTCGTACGCCCCCTTCGTCTGGATCGCGTGCGCGCCCAGGTTGGAGTCCAGGTCGTCATGGATTCGGGGAGCCCCCTCCTCGAGCGCCGCCT
>DAOVWI010000059.1 GCA_030636765.1 Gemmatimonadales bacterium | reverse complement strand
CATCGCCTTTGATCTCGATGTGCCGATGGGCGAGAGCACCTGCGTCGCGTGCGGGGAGTGCGAGAAGGTCTGCCCAACCGGCGCTCTGTCGCTTCGCGATCTGGCCGTCGGATCCGACGGATGGGAGCGCGTATGATGACCGCGACGCTTCTTCGCGAGCTCCGCGAGCGGGGCGTGGAGCTGCGTCGCCAGGGCGAGAGGCTGTTGCTGAAGGACCTTCACCGTGCGCTCACTCCCGAGCTGCGGGCCGCGGTCGAAGCTCACCGTGAGGAGCTGCTCGGGTCCATCGATGGAGGCTCGGCTCGGCCGGCCCTGAGTAGCGTCGAGTCGGTGTGCCCGTACTGCGGCGTGGGGTGCGCGATCCGTTACTTCGTCGACGAGGCGCACAACCGGATCCGTTATGCCGATGGTCGTCCCAGCCCCATCAACCACGAACGTCTGTGTGTGAAGGGGCGTTTCGGCTTCGACTACACGACGCACCCTCACCGTCTCACGAAGCCCCTCATCCGGAAGGATTCGGCGTACCCGAAGGGCCCGCTCTCGACCGAGGTGCGCGGCGAGACGGGCCGGCGCCGACGCAAACCGGGCGGTCTGGTCGACTACGATGAGGTGCTGCCGCACTTTCGCGAGGCGACGTGGGAGGAGGCGCTCGACCTGGTGGGCGCTCGGCTCAGCGAGATCCGGGACCGCGACGGATCCTCGGCCCTCGCGGGGTTCGGGAGCGCGAAGTGCTCCAACGAGGAGGCGTACCTCTTCCAGAAGCTCGTGCGGGTGGGGTTCGGGACCAACAACGTCGACCACTGCACTCGCCTCTGCCACGCTTCGTCCGTCGCCGCGCTTCTCGAGACGATCGGATCCGGGGCGGTTACGAACGTCTTCGGCGATGTGCGCAACGCGGACGTCGCTCTGATTGCCGGTTCCAACACGACCGATAACCACCCGGTCGCCGCCACCTTCATCAAGCAAGCCCGGAAGAGTGGCGGCACCAGGCTGATCGTCGTCGAACCCCGCCGGACCCCGATGGCCGATCACGCCGACCTCTTCCTCCAGATCCAGCCCGGCACGGATGTGGCCCTCTACAACGCGTGGATGCACGTGCTGATCGGCGAGGATCTCGTCGACGAATCCTACGTCGCGGAGCGCACCGAGGGTTTCGACGGCCTGAAGCGCGTCGTGGAAAGCTATTCGCCGGAGGTTTCCGCCCAAATCTGCGGTGTCGAGCCCGACCTCATCCGCCAGGCCGCACGGACCTTCGGAGGGGCCGAGCGCGCGATGATCTTCTGGGGGATGGGCATCTCGCAGCACACCCACGGGACCGACAACGCTCGCTGTCTCATCTCTTTGGCGCTGCTCACCGGCAACATCGGCCGGGAGGGAACGGGGCTGCACCCGCTGCGCGGGCAGAACAACGTGCAGGGCGCCTCCGACGCGGGACTCATTCCGATCGTGTATCCCGACTACCAGAGCGTGGTCGATCCCGAGGTGCGCGCGAAGTTCGAGGGGGCGTGGGGCCGCGAGCTGGATCCCGACCCGGGGCTCACCGTGGTGGAGATCATGGGTGCGGCGCTGGAGGGCACGATCCGCGGCATGTACATGATGGGCGAGAACCCCTTCTTGTCGGACCCGAACATCAACAAGATCCGCAAGGCCCTGGCGAACCTCGAGTTCCTGGTGGTCCAGGACATCTTCCTCACCGAAACCGCAGAGTTCGCCGACGTGATCCTGCCCGCGGCGAGCTTCTTCGAGAAGACGGGCACGTATACGAACACTGATCGCCGCGTCCAGGTGGGACGAAAGGCGCTGGATCCGCCGGGTGATGCCCGGCCGGACTGGGAGATCACGTGCGAGATCGCCGGCCGGATGGGCTATGCCATGGAGTACGATTCGCCGGAGGAGGTCTTCGCCGAGCTCACGTCTCTCTCTCCCTCGTACGCGGGGATGACGTACGAGACCCTGGGCCTGACCGGGAAGCTGTGGCCGTGCCCTGACCCGGCGGAGGACGGCGTCCAAGTGCTGTTCGGCGATCGCTTCCCGACGGCAAGCGGCAGGGGGAGGTTCGTGCCGGCGGAGTTCGCGCCTGCGAAGGAGCTGCCCGATGAGGCGTACCCGTTCGTGCTGAACACGGGCCGGCTCCTGGAACACTGGCACACGGGCACCATGACGAGGCGGTCGAGAGCGCTGGCCGAGCTCCAGCCTGAGGCGAGAGTGGACATGAACCCGGGCGACCTCCAGACGCTGGGGATCGCGGACGGCGACCTCGTCGAGGTGGCCTCCCGCCGGGGACGCATCGTGCTGAAGGCGACGAGCACCGAGCGCATGGCCTCCGGCTCGGTCTTCATTCCCTTCCACTTCCGTGAGGCGGCCGCGAACCTGCTCACGATCGACGAGCTGGACCCGGCGGGGAAGATCCCCGAGTACAAGTTCTGTGCGGTCCGAGTCTCCCCGGCCGGCGACTAGCCTTCGGCTCTGCCGCGAACGCTCTAGCCTTCTAACCTTCGGCGAACGCGCGCCGGGCCAGGGTGCTCAGCTCTTCGACCGACAGGTCCGACACGAGGGCGTGCTCGAAGGTGGCGTCCCGCCAGGTGACGATGTTCACGCCGCGCTCGGAGCGGGAGCCCAGGGGAAGCTCTTCCGTCGGCTCGTCGCGCTCGCTAGGCACCCGGTAGTGCGCGACGATGTGATCACCGATCGCGTACTCCACCATCGCGGCCCGACGCTTCTCGAGCAGACAGACCATCGCGCGCGTCAGCCGCCCCTCCTCCAGCATCACCGGCTTCACGCCGATCCCCAACTCCCGGAGGAAGTAGCGCGACACCGCGGCCGGGTCGGGCACGTGGATGGCGTGGTCCTGGACGGCCCGGTTCAGGAAGTCCTGGGCGGATGCCTCGCCGATGCCGTTGCCGGGACCGCTTCGCAGGAGGGATGCCGCCGCCAGAAGCGCCACCAGAACGGCGGCGATGGCGAGCCCCTCTCGCCGGATGCGCGCCGGAAGACGCGTCGCTCGGCCGGCCGGATGTCGCTTGTCGACCGTGGCTCGGCCGCTCGCGCTCTCGGCCTCGGGCCGAGTCTCCCGCGCGATCGCCTCCTCGATGCGCCGTCTCAGGCTATCGGGCGCGCGTGCCCCAGCTCCATGTTGTGCGATCGCACGCGCCAGCGCTGCGTCACGGGCGAAAAACTCGCGGCATTCGGGGCAGTGGCCGAGGTGAATGCGGGCCCCTTCATCCCGCTCCGAGTACGGACGCGGCTGGTCGAGCGGCCACAGTGTTTCCCGTACCGCGTCACAACTCAGCGTGTCCCTGAATACCATCGCAACCTCGACGAAATCTGCATCTTACCGTGAAATAGTGACATAGGTTTCCTCGCCAAAAGTTCGTTCGCGCTCGTGACTTCCCTGTCTGCCTCAATAACGAAAAAACGGGCCGTTCGGTTCACCGGCCTGGGTCGAGGGATCGGTGGCGCGGGCCGTGGCGTGCGGCCGCCGGGCCGTCTCTCAGCTAGGCCACAAGATCGGAATGAGGAACGTCGTGACGAGGGCGAGGAGCAGAGTGAGCGGAGTGCCCACCTTGAGGAAGTCGGTGAAGCGGTAGCCGCCCGGTCCGTAGATGAGGAGGTTCGTCTGGTACCCCATCGGCGTCATGAACGACGCCGACGCTCCGAACATCACCGTTACGAGGAGAGCGTACGGGTTGAGGCCCAGCTCGGCTGCCACCAGAAGGGCGATGGGTGTCAGGACGACCGCCGTAGCCGTGTTCGACATCACCGCGGTCAGCAGGGCGGTGATCAGATAGAAGCCTCCAATGACGGCGATCGGCGTGATCTGACCGAGCGTGTGGGTCAGGCCGAGGACCAGCCACTCGGCCGCTCCGGTGGTCTCCATCGCGATCCCCAGGGGAAGGAGCCCGGCCAGGAGGAAGACCACCATCCAGTCCATCTCCGAGTAGATCTCGTCGAGCCGCACGCAACGGGTGGAGATCATCAGAGCGACGCCGAGCAGGGCGGCGGGCATGATCGGCAAGATCCCGGTCGTCGCCAGGACCACGACCGTCACGAGGATGGCCACCGAGACGAAGGCGCGCGGATAGTCGCGAACCGGCGCCCCCACCAGGCGGAGAGGGACGTAGCCGGGCTCCTCGGCGAGCGAATCGAGGGCGGCCACGGGGCCGTGGACGAGCAGGAGGTCTCCGACCGCCATGGTGAGGGACTCGAGGCGATCCCGGATCGTGACGCTGTGCCGCTGCACGGCGAGCACGGTGGCGTCGTAGCGCTGCTGAAAGTGTGCACCGCCCAGCGTCTGGCCGGCGAGCGGGCAGTGGGGCCCGATCATGATCTCCATGAGACGCGCGTTCTCGGAGATGAAGTCGATAGCGCTCTTGGCCCGTCGAGCCGGAGTGCTCAACTGCTCCAGGCGTCCCAGCTCGAGGAGCTGTCCCGGCGTGCCCTGAGCGTACAGGATGTCCCCTTCCGCCACGCGACGCTCCGAGCCCGGCGCCCACACGGACCGATCCCCACGACCGAGTCCGAGGATCGACACGCCGTACCTCTCGCGCCACTTCAGGCCGCCGAGCGTCTGCCCGATGGCGCTGGATCCGGGCTGGACGGCAAGCTCGGCGAGGAACTGGCGAACCTGATACTTGCCGGACAGGTCCCCGGCCCCCATTCGATTCGGGATCAGCCACCGCCCCACCGTGAACAGGTAGATCATTCCCACCACGAGGTAGACGAGCCCGAGCGGCGCGATGGAGAACATCGACAGTCCCTCTAGCCCCCGGGCCTCGGCCATCCCGTAGACGACCAGGTTCGTGGACGTGCCCAGCAGCGTGACGGTTCCACCGAGGATCGCGGCGAACGAGAGGGGCATCAGGTAGCGCGAGGGTGGCTCACCCTCCTGGTAGGCGAGCGACAGGAACACTGGCAGGAAGACGAGGACCACGGCCGTGTTGTTGAGAACCGGAGAGATCAGGGCGACCATGAGACACAGCACAGCCAGGCGAAGCTTGGGCGGCCCGAGCGGGGCGGTCAGGGCCCAGCGCGCGACGGCGGATATGGCCCCGGTCTTCACGAGACCGAGGCCAAGTACCAGCATCGCGGCCACCGTCACGGTCGCCGTGTTGCTGAGGCCGGAGACCGCCTCCGCCGGGGAGATGACTCCGGCCAACAGGAGCACGACGGGGATCCCGAGCGCCACCTGGTCGATCCGGTAGCGATCGCTCACGAACAGCGCGAGCGCGACCACGATGACGGCGAAAACGAAACCGATTTCCCAGGTCATGGACGGGCCCGCACGGTGTGAGGGTACCCGGCGCCCATGCGTCCGGGCGCCCACGCGTCCGGACGCCGCTGCCTCCGAACGCCGCTGTGCCGATCCGAAAGTACTGGATGCGGTGGGCCTAGTGCCAACTGGTGTCGGGGAAGGTATACTTGAAAGCAGAGTCCGGGTGCTCAGCAGGAGTGACTTCGCCGTTGCGGCGTATACCTAACAGAAGGGCAACCGCGTGACTCGCCGGGCGGAGGTCGCTGGTTGGCCTCCGCCCGATTTCTGTTTCTGTGGAGGTCGAATGGATGGAGACACGCAGGCCGACAAGGTCGAGCGCTCGGATGAGGAGTGGAGAAGAAGACTCACGCCAGCGGCCTACCACGTAACGCGCCAGCGAGGGACCGAGCCACCCTTCTCCGGCCGTTACAGAGACTCGAAGGAGGAAGGCACGTACGTGTGTGTCGGCTGCGGGAACGAGCTGTTCGGCTCCGACGCCAAGTACGATTCCGGCACCGGCTGGCCGAGCTACACTGCGCCGATCGCGCCCGAGCGCGTGAGGTCGAGGCCCGACGACAGCCTGCTCGTGCGCCGGACCGAGGTTCTGTGCGCCCGGTGCGACGCGCACCTAGGTCACGTGTTCGAGGACGGACCCGGGCCCAGCCGCATGCGCTACTGCATCAACTCGGTGGCGCTGGATCTGAAACCGACAGCCGAGGAGTGATGGCCGATCCGCCACCCGCCGAGCACGATCTTCCTCCCGTGCTGATCTCCGAGGAGGCGATCGTGCAGCGGGTGGCCGAGCTGGCGGGACAGATCTCCAGCGATTACGCGCAGGCCGGGGAGATCGTGCTCGTCGGCGTGTTGAAGGGAGCCTTCATCTTCCTTGCCGACCTGGCGCGCCGCCTGACCATCGAACGGCGCGTCGAGTTCATCGCGCTTTCCAGCTATCCCAGCGGAGCGCGATCCGGAGCGGTGCGCCTCCTCATGGATATGCGCTGCGACATTCGCGGTCGGCACGTGCTCGTCGTGGAGGACATCGTGGATACCGGAAGTACCCTGCGCTATCTCCTCGACATGCTGGGCGCGCGAGAGCCGGCGTCCCTGCGGTGCTGCGCACTCGTGCGCAAGAAGGAACGGCTCCGGAGCGAGGTCGAGATTCGCTACCTCGGCTTCGACATCCCCGACCGCTGGGTGGTCGGGTACGGCCTGGATTACCGCGAGCGGTATCGCACCCTGCCATACATCGGGATCATGGACACCTCGGAGGAGGACGGTCCTCAGGACGGTTAGTTCGTCATCCCCTCCAGGATCTCGTCGATCTCGACCTTCGGCACCCAGCGCCCGCCCACCATCACGCCGTCCAGAAGAGCCGTGTTGCCCACGTCCTCGAGCGGGTTGGCCTCGAGGAGGATGAGATCGGCGCGCTTTCCGACCTCGACCGTGCCGCTCTCGTCCAGCGTGTCGAAGTAGATGGCGACGTTGCGCGTGCCCGTGCTCAGCGCCTCGTAGGGCGTGAGACCCGCGGCGACGAGAGAAGCCAGTTCCGCGCGCATCGAGAAACCGGGCACCTGGAAGACCTGCGGGGCGTCCGAGCCGAGAAGCAGGCCCGCCCCGGCGTCGTGGAGCGCCTTGATGAGCTTTAGCCGGATCTCGACGAACCGCTCAGCGGCCTCGGCCGAGTAATCCGGGCTGGACAGGAAGTTCTGCTTCGCCTGTATCCAGCTCAGGAGCACCTCGGGCGGCATGTATCGCATCTCGGGGCGCTTTGCCATCTCTCCCGGATCTTCGGTCAGGGCGATCGTCTCGATGAGGCTCTGCGTCGGAACGTTCCACACACCCGCCTCGCGCGTGGCCTCCGCCACCTCCGTCAGCTTCGACTCGTCCATGAAGTCGACGAGCGTAGCTCCGAAGAAGGAGGGGGTCACGCCCTCGATGTCCGCGTCGTCCGCGACCAGTGCCTGGGCGTACCCATCGAGGTGATCGATCGAGAGGTACCCGGCCTCGAGGGCCCGATCCAGGCCCACTTCGGCTGGTACGTGACCGGCGAATCCGATGCCGGCGCTGTCGGCCACCTCGTCCAGCGCGTCGAACGCCTCGCGGGAGAGGCCGGGGTGGATCTTCAGGAAGTCGTAACCGGCCAGCTTCTGGTGGCGCACCGCCCGGCGGGCCGAGTCCGCGTCGGGAATGCTGTTGCCGTTGATGGACGGGCCCGAGGTGTAGATCCGCGGAGAGAGGATCTCCCCTCGATTGGCCTGAGCGCGCAGCTCCAGGTGAACGGGGGCGCCGAGCATGCCTCTGATCGTGGTGATGCCGTTCGTCAGATAGAGGAGCAGGACGCGCTCCGTGAAGTCCGCTCCTCCGGACTGGCCGCCTGGTATGTGCGCATGCATCTCGGCCAGACCGGGCATGAGATACTTCCCCTGGGCGTCAATCCGCTCGGCTCCCTCGGGAACGAGGACGTCGCCCGCCTCGCCGATCGCGACGATCCGAGCGCCGCGGACCAGAACCGTCTGATTCGAGATCACCCGTTCGGCGTCCATTGGCACGACATGGACGCCCACGAACGCGTAGTCGGCCGAGTCCTCATCGGCGGAGTAGGCGGAGGTGCCGTCGCCGCTTCCTCGTGGGGTGTCCGAGCATGCCAAGGACGCGGCGCCCACGAGCAACGTGCATAGCGCCAGCCTGGCGGTGCGTCCGAAAGCCTTAAGGTCCGTGCCTCGCATATCTCTCGCCTCCTGTCCGAATGCCTTCCGCGAGGCCGCCGTTTGGGCGGTTGGCTACCTTCTTAGCATCTTTCAGCCGGTCGCCGCCAGTCCGCCGAAGCGCCGTTCCCGGCGCCGATACTCCCGCAGCGCCGCCCCGAGCTCCGGGGGGCCGAAATCCGGCCACATCGTGTCCGTGAACATGAGCTCGGCGTAGGCGCTCTCCCAGAGCAGGAAATCGCTTAGCCGCCGCTCGCCGCCGGTACGGATGAGGAGATCCACTTCCGCTTCGGCCGGAGTGGGCAGCGGGATGGCGGGGAGCGCGCCGGCGGCCTCCGGAAGACCGGGCGGTGCAAGCTCCGGCGCCGCCACGAGGCGGCCGAACACCTCGCGGGTGGCGACGGCCTCGAGCGCTCTCGAAGCCCGGAGTCTCGCGGCACGCAGGATCGCGTCCCGGGACGAGTAGTCCACGGCCAGACGAAGGCGCAGCCGAGCCTGGCTCGCCGTCGCCCGCTCGGCAGCGGCTATGGCCACCCCCAGGGGCGCGGGCAGCCTGTCGCGCCTTCCGATTACGCTCAGCCGAACGCCGCCTTCCACGCAGCGCCGGACTTCCCGATCGAGATACTCCCTCAGGAGCTCGAAGAGGCTCCCGACCTCGGTCGTCGGGCGACGCCAGTTGTCGGAGGAGAACGCAAAAAGCGTGAGGATGTCGATCCGCTCCTGCACCGCCGCCTCGACCACGCGCCGCACGGCCCGAACCCCTGTCCGGTGTCCCTCCGCCCTCGGGAGGCCGCGCTGCTGTGCCCAGCGGCCGTTCCCGTCCATGATGATCGCGACGTGAAGCCCGATCCCGAGCGGCTGGTGGACGACTTTGGACATACGACGGCGGGGCGGGGGCCGGAGAGCCTCAGCTGCCACGGGTGTGTCGGATCAGCGCGCTCATGTGCTCCAGATAGCGGTCCAGCGCGCCCTTTCCGGCCCGAGTGAGCCGGTATTCCGTCCTCGGCCTGCGGCCGCGAAAGTACTTCGTGCACTCGATGTAGCCGGCTTCTTCCAGCTTCCGGGCGTGCACGCTCAGATTGCCGTCGGTCGCGCCGAGCATCGCCTTGAGCTCACTGAACGACACGTAGTCGTTAGCCGCGAGTGCACTTACGATCGCCAATCGCATCCGGGAATGGATCAGCCTCTCCAGCTTGAGCGGCTCGGCCGATGCTCCCATCACGGCAGACAACCCTTGCTCCGGGGCGTCGCCCCCCACGTCCTTCGTCGCTCTCTTGGCCTTGGCCACCGTGTTCTCCTACCCGCCGTATCGTTGGGCAATCATCGATCCGAACAGGATCTGCATGACCCCGAAGCCGCCGGCCATCCAGGCGTCGCCCCAGGCGGGCGGCGTGAAGAGCGCCAGGGCACCGCACGCCAGCAGGCCCGCGCCCATGAGCGGCACCACCCGAACCGAGAACGCGCCGCCCGCGACGACAGCCATCCCGTAGGTAAGGAGCCAGACGCCGGGCAACAATTCGACCTGTCCGGCCCGTACCAGCGCCGCCGTCAGGAGTGCTCCGACCAGAAGCGGAGGCACGAAGCCGAGAGCGAACCTCCGAGCGGGACGCAGAGGGATGGCAACTCCGGTGCGCCTGGCCTTCCAGACGAGCCCGGCCACCCCGATCGTGAGCGCCACGGCGGCTGCTCTCAGCCAGACCACAAGCCAGGCCGCTTCCGTCACCTGACGCGACGCCAGCCAGGCCGCGAGGAGGGCGGTCACGCCCATCCCCACGCCTCCGAGCCCCGGAACGAGCGTGAAAGCGGTCGCTCGCTCCATCGTGGCCCGGATGAATGAGAGATCCTCGAGGGCTCGGTCGTGCAACCCCTTCGGCTCCGCGCCGTCGATCGGCCGCAGAGGACTCACGTTTCTCATGCTCGTCAACCTAAGCCCAAGCGTCGTGATGTCAAGTACTTTGTCATGCAAAGATGAAACCTTTCGCGGGGGAGGCCCGGCGCGAAATGTTGGGGACGCGAGGCGCTGCCTGGGATTCCAGCGCGCCTGACACGGGAAGGAAAGGTGAGGCTCGGTGCTGACAACAGTTGAGCTCGGACGGACCGGACGGACGATCTCGAGAATCGGTCTCGGCGGGATGTGGCTGTCGATCGAGGAAAGGCCGGACCGGGAGCAGGCGAAGCGAGTCATCCGCCGGACCGTCGAGCTCGGCGTCACCTTCATCGACACGGCCGACGTCTACTGTCTGGACGAGAACGATCTCAACCACAACGAGCGGCTGATTGCGGAGGCTCTCGAGGAGATCGGGGCCACCGGACAGGTGCTCGTCGCAACGAAGGGAGGCCTTGCTCGGCCGGAGGGCCGGTGGGAGAACGATGGCCGACCCGAGAGCTTGCGCCAGGCGGCGCTGAGCAGCCGGGACGCGTTGGGGGTCGAAAGAATCGCGCTCTACCAGCTGCACGCACCCGATCGAAAGGTGCCGTTCGGGGCGAGCGTGGACGCCCTCGCGGCGCTTCGGGCCGATGGGGTGATCGAAGCGGTGGGCCTCTCGAACGTGGACCTGGGCCAGCTCCGCGCCGCGGAGGAGATCGTCGAGGTGACCTCTGTGCAGAACCGGTACAACCCGTGGGATCGAAGCTCGGAGGAGTCCGGCCTCCTCCGGTACTGCGACGAGAACGGGGTGACCTTCATTCCGTACAGCCCGCTCGGCGGCGCCCGCCGCGTGAAGCTCCTGCAGGCCGACGATCTCGTGCGCCGGATGGCGGCGGAGCAGGATGCCACCCCGGCCGAGCTGGTCCTGGCGTGGTCTCTCTCGAAGTCGAAGACGCTCGTGCCGATTCCGAGTGCCCGGAGGGAGGGGAGCATCGAGAGCAGCGTCAGGGCCGTCGGCATCGAGCTGGGCGCGGAGTTGGTCTCGGCGCTGGAGAAGGCGTTCGGCTCGCTGCCTCTGTAGCCGCGCCTTCCCGCCCGGGCGGCGCGTGGCTTCAGGTGCGCCGTCGGCGGCGTGGGCCGTGGAGTCTGGCCCCGTCTCCACCTACCTTCTCCGTGCCTGTTCGGGTTCCGTGCCTGTTCGGTTCCCGTGCGGGCCGGCCTCCGGCGACTCGGTGGGCAAATCCGCCGAGGGTCCGAACTCACTCAGTCGACGAGGAAACGGGACGGGGAGATGACTTTTCTGAAGGATTCCTTCTACGGAAACACGTCGGGAGCTTGGATCGTGGCCCTCCTCGTGCTGCTCGGCACGCTGGGGGGCGTCTGGCTCCTGGAGCTTCTGGTCCGCCGGCGCCTCCGGCGGTTCGCCCAGGCCACGGCCACCAAGCTAGACGACCTGGTGGTGGAGCTGCTGGAGCACACAAAGTTTCTGCTGCTGCTCGTGATCGCCCTCTGGGCCGCCTCCCGGCCCCTCATACTGCCCGCCCGGGTCTCCGGCGCGCTGGAGGTGGCCGCCGTCCTGGCCTTCCTGGCACAGGCCGGCATCTGGGGGGGTGCGGCCATCACCTTCTTCATCGGCCGCTACCGGCGTGGGGAGGTCGAGGCGGACGCGGCCACGATCACCACCATGACCGCCCTGGGATTCGTGGGCCGGATCGTGGTCTGGTCCCTGGTCCTCCTTCTCGCCCTGGAGAACCTGGGCGTGGACGTCACGGCGCTTGTCGCGGGCCTGGGGGTGGGTGGCATCGCGGTGGCCCTGGCGGTCCAGAACGTGCTGGGGGACCTCTTCGCGTCCCTCTCCATCGTCCTGGATCGGCCCTTTGTGATCGGGGACTTCCTGATCATCGGGGAGGACATGGGGAGCGTGGAGCACATTGGTCTCAAGACGACCCGCATCCGGAGCCTCTCGGGCGAGCAGCTCGTCTTCTCCAACGCGGACCTGCTCCAGAGCCGGATCCGCAACTTCGGCCGCATGGAAGAGCGTCGGGTGGTCTTCCGGGTGGGGGTGACCTACGACACGCCGCCGGAGCTGGCCGAGCGGATCCCCTCCCTTCTCCGGGAGATCCTGGGGGAGGAGGAGCAGGTGCGGGTGGACCGGTGCCACTTCAAGGAGCTGGGAGACTCCGCCCTGGTTTTCGAGACGGTCTACTACGTTGAGGATCCCGCCTATAACGCCTATGCCGACATCCAGCAGCGCGTGAACGTGGGGATCATGCGCCGCTTCGAGGCCGAGGGCATCGAGTTCGCCTATCCGACGCAGACCGTCGTGCTCCAGGGGACGGGCGGGTCGCGGGTGGGGGGGGGAGGCGCGCGGCCGGCCGCGAGGGCCTGAGGAACCCGGCCTCGGCAGGCCT
>DAOVWI010000131.1 GCA_030636765.1 Gemmatimonadales bacterium | reverse complement strand
CGGACTCAGAGCAGAGACAGCTCGGGGAGTCCGATCGGACGGAGCGTCTGAACGCGCGCAGCCAGCGCGAGCACCGAGACTTCGCCGAAGAGCGACCCGACCACCTGCAGGCCGACGGGCAGCCCGCCTTCGTCGAGACCGCAGGGCACTGAAGCCACGGGAAGGCCGGAAAGGCTGAGGAGGAAGGTCGGCGCGATCCAGTCCACGTAGGACTCCATCCGCCGCCCAGCGACCGTCTCCGGGTAGTTCTGGTCCACGGGAAAAGGGGGCACGGCCACGCACGGAGTCAGCAGGTGGTCGAAACGCTTCAGGGTCTCGCCCATGAGCTCCCAGAGCCGAGATCGAGCCTGCTCCGCCGCGCCGAGCTCGGCCGTGGTCAGCTCCAGGCCCGCGCGGATGTTCCCGGCCAGGTTCTCGCCCAGCTCATCCAGCCTGTCTATCCGCTCCCGGTGGTGCGCCACCATCCAGTAGCCCCGCAGCGCGAGGAAGGCCTGCCAGGCGAAGGACAGGTCGAGCCCGATTTCCTCGACCTCGACGTCATCTCCGGCCAGGTCGAACGCCGCGCCGCGGCAGACGGTTTCCACCCGCTCGTCCACACCGATGCCCGCGATGTCGGAGCAGTAGGCGAGCCGGAGCGGACCGCCGCCCACCGCACCGGAGCGGCCGGGCGCTTCGATTTGGCGCCGCACGGCCTCGACCAGGCCGGATCCGGACGCGGGCTGGTTCACGGGAAGCTTCCGGCTGGGGCCGGCGACCGCCTCGAGCATCAGAGCGATGTCTTCGGCGGTGCGCCCCATCCCGCCCGTGACCTGCAGGGTGTCCCACACGTACCGGGAGGGGTACGTCGGCACGATTCCCGGCGAGGGACGGAGCCCGACCACCCCGCAGAAGGCGGCCGGCACCCTCAGCGAGCCGCCGAGGTCCGTCCCCTCGGCGAGGGCGATCATGCCGCTTGCCAGCCCGGCGGCCCCACCACCCGTGGATCCCCCGGCGCTGAGCCTGGGATTCCACGGATTACGGGTCGGGCCGAAGATCTCGTTGTAGGTGTTGGCGCCGGTCGCAAACTCGGGGGTGTTCGTCTTCCCGAGGATGATGGCGCCGGCGTCCTTGAGCCGGCGGACGACCAGCGCGTCTTCCGTCGCCACGTGATCGGCGTGCATCGGGGAGCCGTACGTGGTGCGCATTCCGGCGACCGGCGTCACGTCCTTAATGCCGACGGGAAGGCCGAACAGAGGGCCAGCGTCCGCGCCTCGTGCGAGAGCCCCTTCGGCCTCGCGTGCTTCATCGAGAGCGCCCTCGTTCAGCGTGACGACGGCGTTCAGCCTCTCGCCGTACGCCTCGATCCGGGCCAGACACGCCTCCACGACCTCGACCGGCGAGGCCTCACGGCTGCCGATCCTCCTTCGGAGCTCGGTCGCCGGCAGGTCAGCTAGCGCCACAGCGCCGGCCCCGGCGGTGCGCACTACTCTTCCAGGAACGCGATCGCCCGACAGAACGCCGCCTCCCCGCCCCTGAACTTCCACGGAAACACGCCGATGGTCAGACGGCGGTTCTGGAGCTCCGGCGCGCCGATGTCGCCGCCCAGGTTCTCCGCGTGCATGCAGTGGTGCGGGAACAAGGCGTTGTGAGTGAGCTGGTAGTGTTCCTCCGGGAAGAGCTCCGCAAGCTTCTCGCTCCCCCCGAACTTCCGCTCGCACAGCGCACGCACCCGATCGCAGTGTCCGAACGTTCCCTTCCCGAGAAACCGCCCGATCGGAAGGTTCATCGGATGATCCGTGGAGACGGCGTCGACCGACCAGATCCTGATCTCCTTCTCCAGCAGCCACGGGACCATGTCCGGGTGCGCGCCCGGGTGGTACAGGATGTAGCGTTCCTCGTTCGGGCTCTCGCCGAACTGGCCGAAGCGGTGCCAGCCCGTGTGGAGCACGAGGAGGTCGCCGTTTCGAACCTCGACCCTCTTCTCGATCATCTCGGGCGTGTACACGGCGCAGTCGTCCATCTCGTCGGTCAGGTCGACGATCACACCGGGCCCGTACAGCCACTCGAGCGGGATCTCGTCGATCGTCATCCCGCCCGTGACGAAGTGCCGGGGCGCGTCCAGGTGCGTGCCGATGTGATTGGACGTCTGGATATACTGGGCGTTCACCCCATGCTCCGATTTCCTCTTGAAGTACTTCGCCTCGAACGGCGGGTAGTAGGGCCAGAAGGAGACCTCGGCGTTCAGCGGCTGCGACAGATCATACGGCTTCATCGATCCTCCCGTATCTTCATTTGCCAATGGCCATTATGCGATCTAGTTCGAGCGGTATCTAGACACTGTGCCACGGGTGCGTAGGCTCACGATCTTCAACACGTGGCGAACCGGGCGCCAAGCGCCGAGTATGGTAGCCCGTCGCATCGGGGACGATCAAGGGAACGGCGGAAAGGAGCGATGCATGCAAGCAGCGATAACGGTCCGGCCGCCTGGCGTCCGGCGAGGCCTCAAGCTCTGCGGCTCGGCCGCCGCCCTGCTCTTCGCCTCGCTCGGCGTCCTCGAGGCGCAGACCCGCAACACCGACCTCGACACGGTCCGGGCGGGACGGTTCGACAACGGCAAGATGTGGACGTTCGAGGACCCTCCGGAGGCGTACTTCACCGAAACTTACGGCTTTTCAGCGGACGAGGCCTGGTTCCGGCGGGCGCGCCTCTCGGTGCTCCGAATCACTGGCTGCTCGGCCTCCTTCGTCTCCCCCAACGGCCTCGTGGCGACGAACCACCACTGCGTGCGCGGTGCCGTCAGCCGAGCCAGCCGGGCGGGCGAGAACCTGCTGGACAGCGGCTTCTACGCGGCCACGCTGGAAGAGGAACGGCCGCTCGAGGCTTACTTCGCCGATCATCTCATCTCGATCGAGGACGTGAGCGATGAGGTTCTCTCGGCCCTCGATCGGGCGGGAGGCGGCGAGGAACGGGACCGGGCGCGGCGAGCGGTGATGGAGGAGGTTCGTGCCCGCGGCCGTGAGACCTACGGCGACCAGGGCGACTCCGTGTGGGTGCAGGTGGTTTCCCTGTACAACGGCGGGCGCTACTCGGCCTATGTTTTCCGGCGCTTCACAGACGTGCGTCTCGTCCAGGCCGTCGAGCTCGAGCTCGGGTTCTTCGGCGGCGACCCGGACAACTTCACCTATCCGCGCTACGCCCTCGACTTCGCGTTTCTGCGGATCTACGTGGACGGGGCACCGTACCGCCCGGAGCATCACTTCACCTGGAGCCAGGCGGGCGTCGAGGAGGGCGACGTCGTCTTCGTGATCGGAAACCCGGGGCAGACGAATCGCCTCCGGACGATGGCACAGCTCGAGTACCAGCGCGACATCCAGGTTCCGGCCCTTATCGGGTTCCTTCGGAGCCGACTGGACGCCCTGGAGGAGTACCGGCGCGCGCGCCCCGAGGAGGCCGAGGCGCTGGAGATCCGGAACCGGATGTTCGGGCTGTCAAACTCGCTCAAGGCGTCCACCGGTCGCCTCGAGGCGCTGGGCGACCCGGTCATCATGGCGCGAAAGCGGGACGCGGAGCGGAAGCTTAGCGACTCGATCCGGGGCAATCCGGAGCTGGAGGCCCGGTACGAGGGCGTCTTCGAGCGGCTGGCAGGCATCCAGGTCGAGAAGGCCGAGCACGCGGCGGCGTTCGGTGCCCTCGTGGCGCAGACCAGCAGCTTGTACGCCTCGTCCACGCTGCGCCGGGCGCTGGCGGCCGACGCGTATCTGGAGGCTCGGGCAGAGGGAGCCCCGGCGGACAGCCTCGAGCTGCTCGCCCTGGAGATCCGGCGGATCGGCGACCAGCCGCCGGAGCTGGAGCGGCGGCTCCTGGCGGCCCGCTTCACCGACTTCGAACGCTACTTCGGAGCGAACCACGAGATCACGCGGGCCGCTCTTCAGGGAGTCACGCCGGCGGAGGCGGCCGACGCGCTCCTCGCCGGCTCCGTGCTCGCCGACTCGGCGGGAGCGGCGGCGGCGCTGGCGGCAGGTGGGCCGAGTCCCGCCGAGGATCCGGCACTCCGGCTCGTCGCCGCCCTGCTTCCGATCTCCCGCCGCTATCGCTCGGAATTCAATCGGCTCCTCACCGAGGAGAACGAGCTGGCGGCCCAGCTCGGGCGGGCGCGCTTCGCCATCTATGGAGGAGGTGTTCCGCCCGACGGCACGTTCTCACCGCGAATCACGGATGGCGTCGTACGGGGTTTCGAGTACAACGGCACGCTCGCGCCGCCGTACACGACATTCTACGGACTCTATGACCGGCACTACGGCCACGCGGGCGAGGTGGCCTGGGCGCTTCCGGGACGCTGGAGCGAACCGCCCGCGGGACTCGACCTGAGCACGCCGCTCAACTTTGTCTCGACTGCCGATACGTACGGTGGCAACTCCGGCTCTCCGGCCGTGACCCCGGATCAGACGCTGGTCGGCCTCAACTTCGACCGCAACATCCAGGGCCTTTCCCGCGACTTCATCTACCTGCCGGAGAGGGGCCGCAACGTCATGGTGGACGTTCGAGCGATTCGGGCGGCACTGGACGAGGTGTACGACGCCGACCGGATCGTAGAGGAGCTCGAGACGGGGCGGCTGTTCGAAACGGAGGCCGAGGCCGACGCCGCCGCGGCCGGTCGCTAGAAGAAGGCGTACTTCTTCAGCAGCCTTCTAGAGCTTCGAGAACAGGTTGTTCAGCGACTCGGCGAGGGCCGGGTGGGCGAAGATCGCATCCCGCAGGGCCGTGTACGGCAGATCGCCCATCATGGCGATCTGGATCATCGACATGAGCTCGCCGCCCTCCATCCCGAGGACCGCGCAGCCGAGGATTCGCCCGCTGGCCGAATCCACGATCGCCTTCATGAAGCCGCGGCTCTCGTCCGACTCGAGCGCACGCGCCACGTGCGTCATGGGCATCTTGGCGACCTGGAAGTCGAGCCCCCGATCCCGCGCCTCACGCTCCGTCAGCCCGACCCGGCCGAGCTGGGGGTCGGTGTAGAGCGTGTACGGCACGAGCCTACCTTCCGTCGTGAGATCCCCGCCGTCCAGCAGGTTCGCCGCCAGCAGCCGGTAGTCGTCGTAGGAGATGTGGGTAAAGGCGGGCCCGCCGTTCACGTCGCCCATCGCGTAGATGCCGGGCACGTTCGTCTCGAGACGCTCGTCGACCGGGATGAACCCGCGGCCGTCGACCTCCACGCCGGCGGCCTCGAGGTTCAACCCATCCGTGTTCGGCCGGCGGCCCGTGGCGACCAGGAGGTGGGAGCCGCCGAGAGTCCGGGCACCACCGGGACCCTCCAGCTCGAGCTCCACTCCGCCATCGGCCCCGGAGGCGCGAACAGGCCTGGTCTCGACCAGGATCTCGAGCCCCTCCTCCCTCAGGATGGCCCCGATCTCCTCCGAGACGTCCTCGTCCTCCCTGGGCATGAGGCGAGGACCCCTCTGCACGACCGTCACCTCGGCGCCGAAGCGGCGGAACATCTGCCCGAACTCGAGTCCGATGTAGCCGCCGCCCAGCACGATGAGGTGCTCGGGCACCTCGCCCAGCTCCATGACGCTCGTGGAGTCCAGGTAGTCGACCGTGTCCAGCCCCGGTATGTCGGGCACCTCGGGCCTGAGCCCGGTGTTGATGAAGATCGTGTCGGCCGTCAGGCGCCGCGTCTCACCCCGGACCTCGAGCTCGTTGGGTCCCGTGAAGCTCGCCTCGCCCATGACGAGGTCGAGGCCATCCGTGCTCTCCAGACCCCTCCGGTTCCCACCGCTGAAGCTCTCGACGATGTCGCGTTTTCTCTTTCGGACCACCGTCTGATCGACCGAGACGGGCCCGGTCCGCACCCCGAACTCCGCCGCCCGCCGGGCCAGGTACGCGACCCGAGCGCTCGCCACCATCGTCTTCGTGGGCGTGCAGCCCACGTTCACGCAGCTCCCGCCGACGTGCTCGCGCTCGATGATCGCGACGGGCCGGCCGGCGCGGGCGAACGCCTGGGCGAGCGGCTTACCTCCCTGCCCCGTGCCGATGACGATCGCGTCGTACCTGTCCCTCGAGCTCATTCCGAAGACCCTTTCCGTGCGCCTACGCTCAGGACACGCTGAGCGTAGGCGCGGCTACTCGAACAACGTCCTGACCTCGGTCTTGATCACCTTTCCCATCGCGTTCCGGGGCAGCGCGTCGAGCAGCCGTAGCTCGCGCGGGATCTTGTAGGCGGCGAGCCGCTCCTT
>DAOVWI010000265.1 GCA_030636765.1 Gemmatimonadales bacterium | reverse complement strand
GTCCAGCTCCAGGAACAGCTCCAGAACCTCATCGTGGACTTCCAGGGCCCGGCTGTCCGGGCGCTCCACCTTGTTGATCACCACTACCGGGACCAGGCCGAGAGCGAGGGCCCTCCGCGTCACGAATCGAGTCTGCGGCATCGGTCCCTCGGCGGCGTCCACCAGGATGAGCACGCCATCGACCATCCGGAGGATCCGTTCGACCTCGCCGCCGAAGTCACGGTGCCCGGGGGTGTCCACGATGTTGAACTTGGCGTCGCCCCAGCGGACGGCCGTGTTCTTGGAGAGGATGGTGATGCCCCGCTCGCGCTCGAGCGGGTTCGAGTCCAAGACGCGCTCCCGCACCACCTCGTTGGCCCGGAAGACCCCGGCCTGACGGAGCATCTGGTCGACCAGCGTCGTCTTGCCGTGATCGACGTGGGCGATGATGGCGACGTTGCGCAGCTTCATGGGCTCTTGATTCGAGAGACGGGCAGCCCGCTTGACGGCTTCAGGCCGTTGGGGCGGGCGGGGCTTCTTCGGATGCGCCTATTAGGCCGGAGCGGGCCGCCGGGTTCCTGTTCTGTGGGCTGAGGCAGGGCCGTCGGCGTGACCGTCGCCTTTCGGGCAAGCGCCAGCGCAGACCGGGAAAGCGGGCGTAGTCCTGATCCATCGTGATCCACTCGCAACCGGCCTCGATGGCCAGGGCCGCGAACCAAGCATCGGGCACCAGGTTGCCCCGGGCGTCGGCCTCCCGGCAGAGCCGGGCGAACAGATCCCAGTGCCCCTGGCCCGGTTGGATTTCGACGCAGTGGGCCTGACTCAGCAGGACATCGCAGAACCGGAGCGCTTCATCAAGCGAACTCGGGCGCCGAAAGACCTTCGGGTGGGTCGTGATCCGAATCACGCCGCTCAGCACCTGAGGCGACATCGCGAAGCGTGAACCCCCGTTCACCACACCCTCGAGCCAGGCGCGGCATGCAGTGTGGTCGGAGGCGTCGGAGCGGAAGGCGTGGACCAGCACGTTGACGTCGGGCAGGATCACGGCTCATCCATGATCGCCTCGAGGTCGCTCGAGTGGTTCAGGTCGACGCCCGGGAGGACACCGCCAGTGGCCGATGCGACCGGGACCTCGACGCGCTCTGGGCGCCGCGGCCCGCGCCCGGCCAGTACCAGCGCCACGCCCTCCTCGATGATCGAAGTCAGCGTGCGCCCCTCCTCGGCGGCGCGCCGCTTGGCGCGTTTCAGGAGGTCATCTCTCAACCGAACGGTCGTTCTCATACACGAATGTTTACCTAGGTGACATATTTATGTCACCGCTGGCGCAAGCCGGAAGAACGGGCGCACGCCAATGGGACATCGCAAACTCTGCCGAGTACAGTCGTTCGACCTAGCTGCCTTTCATACTTTGCTCTTCGGACCGCCTTGGATCTCCCTGGCCGGCCCTGAAAGGACACATGATCTTGATGGACACACGCACCTTGAAGGAGTCAGATGAGATTCTCGAGCGAAACACCGCGTAGGTCCAAAGCGAGATCCAGAGCCCGCCGCATCGGCACAGCCGCTACCGCCCTCGTCTTCACGGGAGCGGCCGCCGGCGTCGTCTTCGCCCTCACCCAGGAGGATGAGGGAGGCTGGCCGCGGGAGATCACCGTGCCCGAGGGCGAGATCGTGGTCTACCAGCCGCAGCCCGACTCCATGGTCGGCG
>DAOVWI010000262.1 GCA_030636765.1 Gemmatimonadales bacterium | reverse complement strand
CCTCGGCCTCGCCGGCGTCGGCGGGGCGGTAAGAGCCGGCGTGAGGCGTCTTTGAGACCGGGCGAGCGATGATCCGGCGCGTGGTGGGCCGCCTCCTGGACAAGAGCCCCGATGGCGTCGAGGTGATGACCTCGGGTGGAGTCTCCTACGAGCTCTGGGTCCCGGCGACGCTTCTGGACCGTCTCCCGGAGGTCGGGCAGGAGGTCGAGCTCCACTGCGCCCTCGTTGCGCGGGAGGACTCGCTGCAGCTCTTCGGCTTCGGCTCGTCCCGCGACAGGACTCTCTTTCTCCGCCTGCAGAACGCCGGCGGGGTGGGTCCGCGCCTCGCTCTCGCGCTGCTCGGCCAGCTGCCGGGGGACCGGGTCATTCAGGCGATCCGCGGCAGCGATCATGAGGTCCTCCAGAGCGTGAGCGGTGTGGGACGCAAGACGGCGGAACGCATCGCCCTGGAGCTGAAGGATCGGCTCGACGATCTGGCTGTGGAGGAGGCGGAGCCTCTGACCGCCGGAGCCTCGGCCGTCGATGCCCTGCGGGCGCTCGGATACGGACAGAGCGAGGCCGAGGCAGCCGTCGCCCGTGCGCGGCGGGAGCTGGATGGGCGCGGGACCACGGAGGAGCTCGTGAGGGCGGCGCTGGGGCATGTCTGAGCCGACCCAGATCACCACGCCCAGGCCTCTGGAGGAGGAGAAGAGCCTCGAGCAGTCGCTGCGTCCGGCGAGCTTCGCGGAGTTCGTGGGCCAGCAGAAGGTCAAGGAAAGCCTCGAGATCTACGTACAGGCCGCCATCGGGCGCGGCGAGGCTCTGGACCACGGGCTCTTCTACGGACCACCGGGCCTCGGCAAGACGACGCTGGCCCGGCTCCTGGCCCGCGAGCTCGACGTGAACATCAAGCTCACGTCGGGACCCGTGCTGGAGAAGCCCGGTGACATCGCCGCCCTTCTCACCAACCTCGAGCACCGCGACATCCTGTTCATCGACGAGATTCACCGGCTCCGCCCCGTCATCGAAGAGTTCCTCTATCCTGCCATGGAGGACTATCGCATAGAGATCCGACTCGGCGAGGGCCCCCGGGCGCAGACGATGTCGATGCGCATCGAGCGCTTCACCCTCCTCGGCGCCACGACCCGCTTCGGCCTCCTCACCGCGCCGCTTCGCGCCCGCTTCGGCGTCATCGAGCGGCTTGACTTCTACCCGCCCGAGGAGCTCGAGGAGATCGTCGAGCGCTCGGCAAAGATCCTCGACGTTCCGCTCACCGCGGGGGGCGCGCATGAGCTCGCGCGGCGGTCGCGGGGCACGCCGAGGATCGTCAACCGGCTGCTCCGGCGCGTTCGCGATTTCGCGCAGGTGAAGGGCGACGGCACGATCGACGAGAAGACGGCGAACGCGGCCCTAGAGATGCTCAACGTCGACGAGTACGGGCTCGACAAGATGGACGCGAGGCTTCTCCAATCGATCATCGAGAGCTTCGACGGGGGTCCGGTCGGCCTGAGCTCGCTGGCCGTCGCCGTGGGAGAGGACGCCGGAACGGTCGAGGAGGTGTACGAGCCCTATCTCATCCAGAACGGCTACCTCCAGCGCACTCCGCGCGGCCGGGTCGCGACGCGCAAGGCCTACGAGCGTTTCGGCTACCGCCTGCCCCCACGGCCGGGGGACTCGCAGGCGGGCCTCTTCGACGAGGGGGCGGGCCCCGCCCAGGTGTCGTAGTGCCTGATGATCTGCCGGGTGGCTCTGCCACCGAGGCGTACGCTCGAGATCTGCCGGGCGACTCT
>DAOVWI010000051.1 GCA_030636765.1 Gemmatimonadales bacterium | reverse complement strand
TCTCAGGCGCCGAATACTCGGCGTCCTGCGCGAGTGCGTTGCCTTGGCCAACCGCGGCGACAAGCACCAGGCAGGCGAAGGCGGTGATGGTCCTGCGCATCTCAAACCTCCTGGGGAGGGGGCGGGACAATGGGCACGACTCGGGTCGTGCGAGGACAACTGCGTGCAACCGGCCGCACTTTATTCACGTAGGGACCGATGGTTAACTATCCCAACATAGGCTGTGTGTGCTCGGTGGCAAGACGGCGGCCTTGACCGTCACTCCGGAATATCGCTAGGGCGTCGGCTCCCCCGGGAAGGCGGCTCCGACCTCCGGTTGGATCGTGCAGTGACGGATGCCGAAGCGCTCGCGTACCACCTCGCCCATCCCTCGCAGGGCCCGCTGCGCGTCGATGGACCGCTCGAGGGTGGCGTGCGCCGTGAGCATCACGATCCCCGACGTCAGGGTCCACACGTGCAGATCGTGGATCCCGGCGACGCCGTCCAACTCTGAGAGGGCGGTGCGAACCGCGCCGGTATCCAGCGCGCCCGGAGCCGAGGCCATCAGAACATCAACTGCCTCCTTGAGTAACGTCCACGAGCTGTAGAGGATCAGCGCACCGATCAGGAAGGCCGCCGCCGGATCCGCCCAGGTCCAGCCGAAGGCCAGAACGAGCGCCGCGCCCACGATCACGCCGACCGAGCCGAGCACATCGGAAAGCACGTGCAGCCAGGCGGCGCGCACGTTCAGGCTCTCGTGCCGTCCTCCGTGCAGGAGCCAGGCAGCCGCACCGTTCACCAGCAGGCCGCCAAGAGCCACGGCCATCATCGTGCCGCCGATCACGTTTGGCGGGTCCCGGAACCGACGAGCGGCCTCGAAGAAGACGAAGCCCGAGATCGCCACCAGCACGACGCTGTTGGCCAGCGCCGCGAGAATCTCGGCCCGGTGGTAGCCGTACGTGCGGCGCGGCGAGGCCGAGGGCCCACGCGATCCTGCGGCGGTTGCCGCTGGTTCCCGGCTCTCGGCCCGATCCGTGGGTTACGCAGCCGTCGAGCGTCGCGCGACCTGCGAAATCGCAGCTACGGGTTTGGAGGGACATACGCGAGCAGGGCCGCAAGAAGGAAAACGCCCGCCATCACGAGCATCTCCCACATGACGGAGGTGCGGAGGCCTCGGCTTCCTCCGCCTTCCTCGAGGGCAGGCAGAAGTCGGAACTGATTCCGGTAACCGAACACTACCAGGATCATGAGCCCCCCGCTCTTCGCGAGAACGAGCCAGCCGTACGTCGTCGTGAGCACGGATCCGAGCGTAGGCAATGCCATGAGCACCTGGATGATACCCGTAACGGTCAGCGTCAGAACAGCCAGCAGCGCGATCCTCGACACGCGCCGGGCGGCGGTGCGATAGGCGGGCTCGTCGCGCGCTTCCACCACCAGGTAGAGGAGCCCTCCGAGCCACAGCTGAATCGCCAGTAGGTGGACGGCCTTAGCCGGCACCGACACGTCGGGGTCGGCCGTGAGCGCATGTCCCGTTCCTCCGCTCACTACGACGGCAAGAAAGGTCAGCAGGGCTGCCGAGGTAACGTGCCGGCCGAAAGCCAGCGTGCCGACCGCTGCGATGGCGAGCCCGAGCCGCAGGATCTCCAATCCGCCCGCCCGCGTTCCGAGCAGCGCCGGGATGCGTTCCAGATCCAGCTCTCCGCCGGGGCTGACGCTTCGGAACCAGAGCAGGATGTGACCGGCGAGGAGGATCGGCACGAGGAAGGCGAGCGCGTACGCCAGCCGTCGGGCGCGGCGCGAAGGGCCTGGAGCGATCCAGGCGATCATCGCCAGGAGGCCGCCCAGGGCCAGCAGGGCCGCGACCGCTGCGCCCCTGGAGAGCGCGAGCGACGGGCGTACGTCGAAGCCCAGGGCTTCGACGTACGTGGGAGGAGGCAACTCGTCGATGCCGCCTCCAGCTCGGGTCTCTGTCTCGCTGTTGTCGCCGGCGGATGGCGGGCTCCGGAGCCGCACGTGGAACACGAAGCTTCCCGCGCCCGCGTGTCCGTCTGCCGACATGATCCGCCAGTATGCCCGGTAGGCGCCGGGCTCGAGCGCCGGCACCCGAGCGAGAAGAGCCCGGTCGGTCGTCGGGTCGGACCGGACATCGAGCCTGAAGTCCAGATTCGCGGGGCCTGCCAGCCGGATCTCGCTGAACGCCTCCTCCACCGCACCGCTGAAGACGAGACGAATCCGCTGGAGGTCGGCCGCCACGGTGTCGCCGTCCGCAGGTTCCGTGCGAAGCAAGCGCACGTGGGGCCTGCCGGCGGCCACGGAGTCGCCCGATTCCGGTGAGGCCGCCCGAGGCGGCCGGCCCGGCATCGCGATCAGCAGAAGGGCGGCGACGGTCGCCGTGGCGAGATCCTTGACCGCGGGCGAACGCCCACGGGCCCCGAGTCGGACGGAAGGCGTCAGGCGGGCGGCAGGAGCAGCGTGCGAACCCCGCCCCCCGGCATGGAACGAGTCTCCATCATCGTGCATTCACGCAGGATAGCACGACGAGGCGGGTGTGGCACCCGCTTTCCGGCACGGCCGGCGCGCCGTCGGCTACGGGTTGCCGGACTTGATGTCCTTGCGAGCCGAGGCCACGCCCACGCCGACGCTCGCTCCGAAGACGATCGCCGTTGCCGTACCGACGATCGGCAGAAGCGCAACGATCGGTGCGGCTGCCAGGGCGGCCGCACCGCCGGCCAGCACGGGCACGTAGGGTTTCTTGACCGCGTCGACGAAGCGAAGTCGGCTCCGGACGAACCGACGCGATTTGACGTATCCGAAGAGGCCGGCCGCACCCGTGGCAGCGAGCCCGATGATCTCGAACATTCCAGGCCTCCCATTAGCTGGATCTCTCTAAGCCGTACGCGCTACTAGCGGAGCGGGTTTCACCTACCCGAGCTCGCGCTCCCGGTGGCCGGTCAGCCGGCCAGCAGGAGGTAGAGGAAAAGTCCGGTCGCTGCCAGCATGCAGACGATCCCGACGGCCGCCCAGATCCGGAGGCCTCGCCCGGGGCGTAGCTCCGGGTCCGGGATCAGACGCGTCACACACACGTAGTTCAGTGTATAGAGTACTGGCGCGATAAGGAACGACGCCACGGCCGCGATCGTCACGAGGATCACGGGGTCCGGGATCATGGCCGTCTCCGCGAGCGCCAGCGCCAGGCTGCCCAGCAAGAATCCCCAGTAGAGGAGCCCGCCGGTTCGGCGCTCCGCTCGCGGTTCGCCGCCGCATCGCCGCAGCTGTCGGATGGTCTCGCGGAAGGCTCGAGGAAACCCATCCAGCACGCCGTATGCCGTGGAGAACATCCCCAGGAAGGCCGCCGCCAGGAAGAAGGGATACACCCACGCTCCCAACACCTCGGTGTAGAGGCGAGCGATCGTGATCGCCACGCCCGCGCCCGAAGGGGTTTCTCCGAGTGGCCTCAGCACCTCGGCGCCGAGCACCACGAACATGACCGCCAGGGCGAAGGAGAGCCCGTACCCGAAGCGCATGTCGGCGAGGCCCACGCGGAGGGCGCCCTTACTACCGGAATAACCGGCCCTATCAGCTGTCGCCTCCCAGGTGCTTCGTCGCTCCAGCGCCCACAGCGAGTGCCACACCGACACATCGATGCCGGTGGGCATCCATCCGAGGAGGGCGCCGAACAGGAGCAACGACCCGGCCGGGATCGTTGGCACGACGAGCCCCGGCCAGAAGCCGGCTGTCGGCGGCCGCGAGACGAAGGTGACCACGGTCATGAGGGAGAGCCCGAGCAGCATCCACTTGCTGAGGCCGGAAAGGCCGTCGAACCCGCCCGACCAGAGGAGAAGGGCGCACAGGAGGCCGATGAACAGGCTGAGCAGAGGGATCGGAACGCCGGGAGGGAGGGCGGCGGCCACCACCGCTGCGCTCACCCCCAGGACTCCCGCCAGCACGGTCACGCCTTGGACAATGGTCCCCGCGAGAAAGATCCATAGCGCCCAGCCGCGTGGTCCGGGAACGGCCGAGTACCCGTCCAGCAGAGATGTGCCGGTCGCGACGGCAAATCGAGGTCCGAACTCGAACGCCGGGTACTTGAAGAGATGGCTAAACGGTATCACCCAGAGAAGAGCATAACCGAAAGCGGCGCCGGCGGTTGGCGCGAGCACGAGGTGGCTGGCGCCGATGGCGGTGGCGGCCATCACCATCCCGGGACCGATCCACCGAACGCGGTCGAGGGTCCGGGCCCAGGCGGAGGTGCGACGCCCCTGGTTCATCCTCGCAAGATCGGGGACGGCCGCTCGTCCGGGTAGGGCGAATCCGGTATGCTGTCCTCCGAGGTCTGCTTTAACGAAGCGAGAGGAGATGACGGAGAAACTGACCACGGTGGAGCTGAAGTGGGACGACGACTTTCGCTTCGAGGCAACGTCGCGAGGTGTCTCTATGGCGGTGGATGGTGACAAGGCGGCCGCTCTCGCTCCCATGGAGCTGCTGCTTGTCAGCATCGGGGCGTGCTCGGCGATCGACGTCGTGGACATCCTCCGGAAGGGTCGTCAGGACGTCGAGGCTCTCCATGTGACGGTCTCCGGTCGGCGCCGGCCGGAGACTCCACGGTACTACGAGGGGATGACGTTCCGCTTCGAGGTGCGGGGCGGCGTGTCCGAGGCGAAAGCTCGGAGAGCGGTCGAGCTATCCTTCCAGAAGTACTGCAGCGTGTATCACACCCTGAGAAGAGAGCTCGAGGTGTCCTGGGAGGTCAGCGTCCAGCCCTGAGGGTGCCCGAAAGCCCTCGAAGACGACGGTACGGCGGGCCGCGCGGAGCGTTCTCGCAGGCTGCGCGAGCCTGCTACGGCTTGAGGTTCCTGGTCGAACCGTCCTTCGTCCACACGACGAGCAGGCCGCATGCCCCGGTGGCCCACTGGGCGGGCATCTCCGTGGCCCCCTTGTAAATCTCGATCGCCATGAGGTCCCCGGCCGTAATGTCGTCGAACGCCATCTGCGACATGGGTTGGCCGTCCAGGTAGAGCTTCGGCTCACACCTGCTGGTGCTTCCGCCCCTAAAGTGGACGGGAGCGGGGCCGAGGGCTTGGCTGGCTCCAACGGTGACACCCGGAACGCCCCTCAGCATGTCGGTGCTCCGCTGCGGCTGGCGGTGCTCAATCTGCTCCGGGGTGATGAAGTAGCCGAACCCCTTTCGGCGACGCTCCTCGAACCCCCTCATCTTCCCGCTCATCGTGCGGCGGATCTCCACCTTGAGCTCGGCGACCTCCAGCACGCTTTGACTGAGCAGGAAGACCGCGTTGGTGACGCGTCCGGGTTCCAGCTGGATGGTCGTCTCCGCGGGCGTGAAGCCGAAGTACTGGATTTGCACCGTGTCGAGGATCGGCCTCACGTCCTGGATGACGAACCGGCCTTCGTGGTCCGTCATCGCTCCCGTCCCGTTCACCAGCAGCAACACGAACGCCCGCTCCACCGGCTCCGCCCTGGACCGGGAAAGCACCTGGCCCTGCAGGGAGGACAGCGAGTCCTCGACCTGTGCGGAGACCTCTCCGGCTCCGGCCAGGCTCGCGAAGCCGAGGGCCAGCAGGGCGAGGCTTCGGCTGCAGAGGATCGTTCGACATAGGTTCATTCGCGTGCGTGCGCTTCCGGCTGCGGTTTCCATTCGACGACCCGGCATCACCTCGGACACCGGCCGCCACTTCTTCACGGCTCTCACTGTTACAACGCCGGGCAGGTGTAGATCCAGCCTGGCTACGGGGCGCCAGGATCGCGGGTCCAGAGGACGATGACCGCGCACGGTGTCCGCGAGCCGCGGAACCTGGCGGGGACCGTGGCCGTTCCCTTGTAGACCTCGATTCCGGCTACCGCCTCCGGCACTGCGTTGTCGATGTTGAAGGCGGGAGCCAGGATGCCATCGACGAAGTAGGTGATCAGGCAGTTGCGGCCGCGGATCCGGATCAGAGGGGTACCGCTGTTGGTGCGTCCGAGTTGCACGCCGGGCACTCGTCGGAGCATGTCGCTGGTCCACCGGGGATTGCGCTCGAGGATGTCCTGTCGGGTGATGAAATGCCCGTTGCCCGCGTCACGGCGACGGTAGAAGCCCGTGAGCTTGCTCGGCGCCTGGAGCGCGGCGACCTGCACGAGCAGATCCGGGACCGGGACGATGCGGAGGTTGATCGCGATCTCGATCTGGTTCAGCACGTTCGGCGTCAGCGCTACCAGGGTCGTGTCGACGTACCCGAGGTAGTGAACCATCAACACGTGCTCGCCCGCCGGGATATTTCTGAAAACGAACCGTCCGGTCTCGTCCGAGCTGGCGCTGAGCTCCAGGCCGGGCATCTCGATGACGGCGTCCGGGAGCGCAGCGTGCGACTCCGAGTGAAACACACGTCCCAGAATGTTGGCACGCTCGCCCGAACCCTGTGCGAGAGCGGCGGTCGGAAGGAAGAGGGAGATGCAGATCGCCGCTGCCGCGCCCCAGAGCGCGGCGTCAACCCGGATGTGGGACAGGTCGAGCAAGAAGGTGTCCCTCCGACGAAAGGCGCAACGGATGATACGGGCTTCGGGAAGCGTGGGTTCCCCGTTCCCGATCACCGAGATGCGCGGCACTCCGTCGCTCCTGTACACAACGCCGGCCTTCATGACGAAATCCGCCGCCCTCAGGAGCTCGATCTCCTGGAGCGGGTTCCCGGTGGCGGCCATGAGGTCCGCCTTCTTGCCCGGCTCCACGGTGCCGAGGTCGCGTTCCGCGCCGTACTTCATCTGGTAACGAACGGCCTCGCGCACCTGTGACACTCCGTTCGCGATGCCCTGCTCGATGCCGGGCTCCTCGAGAGCAATCAGGCCGTAGGCCGTTCCGGTCGCAGTGCCCCCCGGTGATGCCGAGGCTGTGTGCGGCCACATACATGCGGGGAGCGTGAGTCGGGCGTTCTTGACGTCGACGATCGCGGCGTGCCCGGGCCACTCGTGGAGCAGGTGATCGGAGTAGCCGAAGCTTGGATCGCCCGTACGGGGATGAGGGCGCCAGCGTCGATAGGACCAGAGTGGCGAGCAGGGCGACTCGTAGGGAATGGGTCCGAGCGCGGCGAGCACGAATCGCGGAGACTGGCATCCGGCCCTCCGGTTTGAGGTTCACCGACCTTTGCGGGAGGAGCGGCTCGAGAAAAAAAGGACGGGCCGCCAGCTATTGTAGCGGGCGGCCCGCCGGGGTACGCTCCGTCCTAACTCGACGCGAGGCCTCTTACGACATCGCGGCTAGGCGAGCGCAGTCAACCTTCTCCGCCGTACGCGGAGCCGAGCGAGCCCGGCTTCAGCGTGCGCTGAGGCGATCGCTTGCCCGTGCCGAGTTAGACTCGGATCTACTCCCATCAGACACTGGATCACCTCCTTTGCTAAGTCCACGGTTAGGGCGCCAACGTTGCCCCCAATCTGTGCAAGACCGGGCCTGCACGGCAAGCTTCGCCGGCGGAGCCGGGGAACGGGCGACTATTCGTCCTCTGGAATCTCGCACCCTTCCGTGCGACGGGTGTCGGCGATCTGGAGGATCTTCCAACCGTCCGCGCTCTTGAACAGTTGGAAGGCGTCCACTCCGCAGTGGCTGAGCTTGGGGCCGACGTAGAAGGCGTACTGCGTCCACACCGTCGCCAGGGCGTCGTCGATCCGGATCTCGATGTCCCAGAGACGCTCGTCCCACACCTCGTCGTGCGGTCGTCCAACGGCCTCGACGAAGCTGTCGATCGAACCGGAGTGCATCACCGGCTCGCCGTCTCGGGTGCCCGTCGAGACGAGACGGGCGGAGTCGTCCAGGGTCGAGCGGACGGCGGCGCTGTCTCCAGCCCTCATCCCGTCGAACAGGTGCTGAACGACGCTCCGGATGGCCTCTTCGTCCTCGGAGAAGCCTGCGTCTTGTCCCGCCGCGGGTAGGGCCAAAGCGGCCCCGGCGATCACGACCAAAAGCGCTACGATCGGTCTTCGCATGGATTCCTCACTTGACTAGCCGCATCTTGCGGGGCCGCTGACCGGCGCGTGCCGTCGCTTCGGCGGCTTGGAGGCTCGAGTTGACCGGTCTTGTGAAGATGAACCTACCTGCATGACGTGGGACGCGGAACGGCCGGGCGGCCGCCGGCGGGGGCGCATCGGCTTGCTCCTCGGAGCGGCCGCCTGCTTGGCGGTCCTCGTAGCGCCGGCGCCCGAGGGACTCTCGCTTCCCGCCTGGCGGACGGCCGGCGTGGCGCTCCTCATGGCCGTCTGGTGGGTGACCGAGGCGATTCCGATACCGGCGACCGGGCTCGTTCCCCTCGTCGTCATTCCGCTCCTGGGCATCGGATCGATCGACGAGGCCGCCCGTCCCTTCGCCAACCCGATCATCTTTCTCCTCCTCGGCGGCTTCCTCCTGGCGCTCAGCATGGAGCGTTGGGGTCTCCCGCGGCGGATCGCGCTGCGCACCATCGGAGCTCTCGGCCACCGGCCGTCGGCGGTCATGGCCGGCTTCATGATCGCTTCGGCCTTCCTCAGCATGTGGGTCAGCAACACAGCCACGGCCATGATGATGCTCCCCATCGGTCTGTCGGTCATCGAGCTGACGAAGCGGGAGACGGCGCCGGATGAGGAAAGCCCGGCTCGGGAGCGTCAGTCCGCCAACTTCGCCACCGGGCTGATGCTCGCGATCGCCTATTCCTGCAGCATCGGTGGGTTGGGAACGATCGTCGGCACGCCGCCGAACGCCTTCGCGGTAGCGTTTCTCAGAGAGAACTACGGGATCGACATCGCCTTTGCCCGGTGGATGGCTTTCGCGCTCCCGGTGGTCGCGATCGGCCTCGTCGTGACCTATCTGGTGCTCACCCGCGTGTCCTTTCCGATGGGGGACCTGCGGATTCCCGGCGGAAGAGAGTTCATCCACGACCAACTGGCCGAGCTCGGACCGATTTCGACGCCCGAGAAACGGGTTTCCCTCGTCTTCGCCCTCACTGCGCTGCTGTGGGTGTCCCGTCCGCTCCTCGCCAATCTGTTGCCCGGGATCTCCGACGCCGGCATCGCGGTGGGAGCCGGCCTGCTGCTCTTCATGCTTCCTTCCGGAACCGGTAAAACATCCGGAACCGGTCGAACTCCCGGAGCCGGTCGAACATCTGGAACTGGCCGGGGAGAGCGGCTGCTGAGCTGGAGATCGGCGGAGCGGCTTCCCTGGGGCACGCTTCTCCTCTTCGGGGGCGGACTGAGCCTCGCGTCGGCCTTTCAGCGAACGGGCCTCACGACGTGGGTGGGAAGCGCCATGGAGGGGTTCGGCGGCTGGCCGTCGATCCTCGTCGTGATGGCGATCACGACCGTCATGATCCTCCTCACCGAGCTGACCAGCAACACGGCCACCTCTGCGGCCTTTCTGCCCGTCGTCGGGGCGGTCGCGATAGGCATCGGGCAGAATCCGCTGCTTCTCACGGTCCCCGCGGCGCTGGCAGCGAGTTGCGCCTTCATGCTGCCGGTCGCAACGGGCCCCAACATCGTGGTCTACGGCAGCGGAGCGATCACGATTCCGCAGATGGTGCGGGCGGGGGCCCTGCTCAACGTGGCTTTCGTGGCGCTTATCACGCTGGCGACCTTCCTGTTTATGGCGCTGGTTTTCGGCCCGGGCACGGCGGTTTCGTGAGCCTCGAGTTCTGAGTAGGATCGAGGCATGAAGCTCGAGCGGATGGTGGTGGCGGTGGACTTTATGGAGCCCGGATTGGAGGCGGCGCGCTGGGCTGCGATCCACTTCGCGCCGGACTCGGCACTGCGGCTCGTCCACGTGATCCACGTTCCCACGCCGCCGTTCTTCCTGCGCGGCCTGTATCCGTCTCCGGACGAGCTCGTCGAGATGGCGGAGGAGGGCGCGCGGACCCGGCTGGAGGAGCTGGCCCGAGACCTCCGTCGCGCGAGACGGGGGTCGGTCGACACGGACGTTCGATCGGGGCAGCCGCACGAGGAGATCGAGGCGGCGGCGCGGGAGCACGCCGCGGATCTGATCGTCGTCGGCCATCACGCGCCGCGGGGTGGAGTCTGGGAGGTGCTCGGAACGACGGCCGAACGGCTGATACACGGCTCCGGTGTACCGGTACTCCTGGTGGATCACCTGCCTGGGGGCTCTCCGGACCAGATTCTCGCCCCGATCGATGGGGGCGAGCTCGACGCGCGGATCCTCGAGGCGGCGCGTGAGCTGGCCGGACGCTTCGGCGCGACCGTCACCGCGCTGCACGTGCTCCCGATGCCGCTGCACGAACACGTGCGGGTGGTCTCGTCCGCCGAGAAGGCGGACGAGGTCGACCGCGACGCCCGCCGCGGCGCTCAGGGGTGGTTGGCAGAGCGTCTGGAGGAGGCGGGTTTCACGGAGGGGAGCGTCGAGGCCCTCGTGGCACTGGGAGACCCGGCGTTCGAGATCGTCGTGACGGCGACCCGCCACGCCAGCACGCTCATCATCATGGGAACCCGAGGCGAAGGCCTGCTGGCCCGCTCCCTTTTCGGCTCGGTGGCGAACGGGGTTTTTCGGAGTGCGCCCTGCCCGGTGCTGACCATCCCGGCTCGGGCAGCGTAGGGAAGAGTCGGCATGGAAGACAGCGTCCCGCCGGACCTGGTCACGCTCGATACGGCGCGGCCGATTTGGGATCAGTTCTTCTCGGTCGCGCCCCTGGTCGTCATCGGAACGAAGGAGGGCGAACACTACAACCTCGCCCCGAAGCACATGGCCGGCCCGCTCGGGTGGGATAACTACTTCGTCTTCGTGTGTACGCCCCGGCACGAGACGTATCACAACATCCGGAAGACCGGCGAGTTCACCGTCACCTACCCGCGGCCGACCCAGGTGGTGGTGACCAGCCTCACCGCCGAGCCGCGCGAGGACCTCGAGGAGCCGAAGCCCACACTCGCGGTGTTGCCCACGTTCCGGGCGTCGGAGGTGGACAGTTTGTTCCTCCAGGATGGGTACCTCTTCCTGGAATGTCGCCTCGACAAGATCTTGGATGGCTTCAGCCTGAACAGCATCGTCGTCGGCCGCGTGGTGGCCTCGCACGTCCACGCCGACGCCCTTCGCTCGGCGGAGCGTGACGACCAGGAGCTGATCTACCGTTCGCCGCTCCTCGCGTACCTGAGTCCCGGCCGATATGCCACGATCAAGGAGAGCTACTCCTTCCCGTTCCCCGCGGATTTCAAGCGGTAGGGAAGGGTTTCAAGCGGCGGAGAGCATGAGCACCGAACGCGCGCATCGTCTGGTCGCTTGGGTGCACGAGCGTCGCGAGGAGCTTGTCGAGTATCTGCGACAGCTCGCCCTGGTCGAGTCGCCTTCCACCGACCACGCGGCCCAGGCCGCCGTGCAACGTCTCCTGCGAGAAGGGCTCGAGTCTGCGGGTCTCCGGGTCCGGCACGTTCGTGGCCGTGGCTCCGCCGGGCACCTCTTCGCGCGGACTCGAGAGGGCGCCGGGGGCAGGCCGTTCCAGCTGCTTCTCGGTCACACCGACACGGTCTGGCCGCTCGGCACGGTGGATGAGATGCCGGTCGAAGTCACCGGCGAGGTGATCCGCGGCCCCGGCGTCTACGACATGAAGGGCGGGCTCGCCCAGCTCGTCTTCGCGCTCCGCGCCCTACGGGATCTGCGTCTGACGCCGCCTGCCGAGCCCGCCGTCCTGGTCAACTCGGACGAGGAGACCGGAAGCCGGGACTCCACCCGGTACGTCCGAATGCTCGCGCGGCGGGCCGCCCGCGTCTTCGTCCTCGAGCCTGCCGCCGGTCCGACGGGCAAGCTCAAGACCGCACGAAAGGGAGGCGGACGCTTCGAGATCGAGGTGTTGGGAAAGAGCGCCCATGCCGGTCTGGAGCCGCAGGCCGGCGCGAGCGCGATCCTCGAGCTATCTCACGTGATCCAGAAGCTACATGCCCTGAACGATCCGGAACGCGGCATCACCGTGAACGTCGGCGTGATCGAGGGAGGTTACCGGCCGAACGTGGTCGCGGCGCGGGCGCACGCGACGGTCGATGTGCGGGTCCCCTCCGCCAAGGATGCGGCGAGAGTGGAATACGCGATCAGTACGATTCGTCCGATCACTCCGGGCACCCGGCTCCAGGTGACGGGAGGGATCGGCCGTCCACCGATGACGCGAACTCCAGGAAACCGGGCGCTCTGGGAGGCCGTACGGGCCGCTGGTCGGGAGCTGGGTCTCGATCTCGAGGATACCGCCGTGGGTGGCATGTCGGACGGGAACACGGCGAGTCGGTACGCGGCGACGATCGACGGCATGGGCCCGATCGGAGACGGGGCGCACGCGGCCCACGAGTTCGTCTCCGTCGAGGGGTTCGTGGAGCGCACCGCGCTCCTCGCCAACGTGCTGCTGCTGCCGCTCTAGAAGGCTGTCGACAGCGCCTTTCTAGCCGGCCTGGATCTCCTTCGCCCACACGAGCGTCTGGCCGTCATCGTGAGCGATCCGCACCACCTCCGACCTCCTCTCGGGCGCCTTCCCGATAGCCACGCTCCGCACGGCCGGGATGGAGTGTGTGAGGTGCGGGTCCGCGCCCTCCAGCTCGCCCAGCATGATGGAGACGCGCTCGTCACGGCGGTCGTAGGTGATGCCCCGCAACGGGTAATCGTGCTCCTGTTCCTGTACGCCGATGTCGGGAATGTCGATCTCGATCACGGTCGGGCGCTGGGCGTTGCGAGCGGTGAAGGCAGCGAGCTCAATGGCCCAGCGCTCTCTCGGGATCTCGCGGTACATGTCGCACCTCTCGACTGGGATTGCGGTTCCGACGGCTTCCTCAGCCTCCGAGGCCGTGCTGCGCCACGGCCTTGACGATGTCCGTAGTGCTCGCTACGCCAACAAGCCGGCCTTCCTCAGTCACGAGCACCCGA
>DAOVWI010000137.1 GCA_030636765.1 Gemmatimonadales bacterium | reverse complement strand
GCCGGCACTCCGTACGCCGCCGCCACGTCCACCCAGTCCTCGACGGCGGCCTCACGCTCGCTGCGCGTGGCGAAGGCCCATCGGTTGTGCTCGAGGATCACGATCACAGGGAGACGCTGCACCGCGGCGAAGTTGAGCCCCTCGTGCGAGGCGCCCGTCCGGCTGGCTCCATCGCCCTGATACGTCATGCACACGTGCGGCTCGCCGCGGAGACGAAACGCGAGTGCCACGCCGTTGAGCACGCACAGCTGGGTGCCGAGAGGGCTGATCGGACCGAGCAGCCCGAGCTCGGGGATCGTGAAATGGGTGGTGTTGTCCTTGCCTGCGCACAGCGACCCTTCGCGCGCCATGTACTGGAGCAGCATCTCCCGAGGGTGCAGGCCCCTTACCAGCAAGGCGCCCATGTCGCGGATCGACGGGGCCAGCCAGTCACCGTCGCCGAGCGCGAAGGCACTCCCAACAGCCGTGGCCTCCTGGCCAAGGCTACGATAGAGTCCGCCGACGATCTGGCCCTGCTTGAACAGCCTCTCGAGGCGTTCCTCCAGGCCGCGCGTGAGCAGGAGCTGCCGATACAGATCCCGGAGTTCTTCTCTGGTTAGCGACGCCAAGCCCGGCTCCCGGCTTCCTAGAGGGTGACGAGGGTGCGCACTTACCGGCCCCGGGCGCTGGTGGCCGCCCGACCCGTGCTCAGCGAACATACGGCTGCCTCAGGTGGAGTACAATCGGGTGGCGCGCCGGCGATCCCGCCAAGCCGTGGGAAAGCCTAGAGGATCGGTCGCTTTACGTGAGCGCTTTACCTACGCTCCTCCCTCGGCGGAGAGGCCGGTGGAGCGGCCGGCGGAGCGCTGGGCCCCTCGAACGGTAGCGCCACGACTTCGACCTCCGTCTGACCGCCCGATTCGAGGGACAGCCAGGCTCCCGGCGGGATTTCGAAGCGCGCGTACCCGAGGGCAATGGGCCCGAAGCGTGGGGAAATTGCGGGCGATGTGATCACGCCCCGCTCCCGCTCACCCTCGTACAGCGGCTGCCCCGCCGCAACGGGCCGAGGGAGGCGGAAGCCCCGCAGGATGCGGTTTACATGTCCCCTGAAATGAATGCGCGCGACCACCTCCTGACCCGTATAACACCCCTTGTCGAAGCTGATCGCACGGTCATCCTGTCCGAGCTCCTGAGCCAGGTTGTCCTGATCGAAGTCGGCGGCCCACACGGGAATCCCGTGCTCGACGCGAAAGACCTCCCACGTCTCCCGGCCGACGGCCACGCCGCCGACGGTCGCGATGGCCTCTTCGAGAGCTGCGAGGACGCTCCGGACGGCGTCACCGGCCACGTAGACGTCATAGCCGGGGCCCTCCACGTCCTCGCGGCGGACCAGGATCCAGGACCCATCGCCATGTTCGAGGGGCCGCGCCTCGAGCGTGGCCAACTTCAGGGAGATCGGCTCTCCGGCCCACGCGTCCAGCGCGGAAGCGGCAAGCGGCCCGACGACTCCGATTCGGCGGATATCGGTGGACTCGAAGGTGGCGAAGATCGGAGGCAGGTACTTTCGGAGATGCGCGAGCACCGCCTCCTGGCAGAGGGCCGGCAGATCCAGCCAGTATCCTCCGTTCAGCCGCAGCAGGCGGAGCGCGGCCACCAGGCGACCCTTCGGCGTGAGCATGAAGGCGTACACCGCACGCTGAGCCTGCATGCCCTTCACTCTGTTGGTGAGCAGGCCGTGCAGCATCTCTTCCGCGCGATCACCCTCGATTCGGATGACGCACCGGTCGCTCTCCTCGAGGAGAGCCGCGCTCTCGAGGAGAGCCCGGTACTCGGTCAGCGACGCCGTAGTCTCGGTTGGGCTCATGTCATTGGCTCGGTGGCAAAAAAAGCGGCCCCCGGCCGGTGGGCCGGGGGCCTGAGATCGGGGCCGCGCGCTACGGCCTACGTCAGCGGAGGCCTGCGCCGCCGCGCGCCGCCCGGCTGTTGGACGACGGGGCGTCTAAGCTTCTAGTCGCTCCCCATCGTACCGGCACGCCCGTCCCATTCCAGGACGAAGGTGACCCGGCGGTTCTCGATGCCGCTCTGCGGGTCCTGGGCACCGGTGGCGCCCGGATTCACCTGGCGGTTGCGTACCTCACCGTAGCTCACGGTGCGAACGCGATCGGAGCTCATCCCGGCCCCCTCGAGGTAGCCCTTCACCGCCTCGGCTCGCTGCCGGCCGAGGCCGACGTTGTAGGCGACGGAACCGGCCGGATCCGCGAAGCCCTCGAGTGTGACAAGAGCATTCGGGTGGTTCCGGCTAATCGTCCGGGCGAACTCATCGAGAATCGGCTTGTCGACGTCGCGCAGGTCGGCCGAGTTGAAGTCGAAGTACACGGGGAGGCCGAGGGCCATGCCGCCGCAGCCGCATTCCTCGAAATCCCTGCGCAGCGCCGCAAGAGCGTCTTCCAGATTGCTGACCCGTCCCTCGAGGTCCGACACGGCTCCGGCCAGGCCCGCTAGGCCCGCGAGCTGAGCGGCATGCTCGTCGAGGATGCGGTTGACACTGGCGAAGCGTGCGTCGAGATCTTCGACGTGAACCAGGTGGCTGCAGCCACCCGCGAGGCCTACGGCCACGAAGGCCGCGAGCCCTGCTTTCCACGACATACGTCCCTTCTTACCCATGCAGGCCTCCCTTCAGGGATTCTGACAACACCGTGCCGAAACGCGGATCTCGCGTCTCGAAAACATAATAGCGCAGATGGGGGGGCTCCTAAACGTGTGCTCCCCTACCCGTTCGCGCAAGTGGTCCCGATGCACGCGAGCCCAGCTGGGCGCGTGCAAGGACGAGGCCATGACGGCCGATGTCAAGCCCCGTCGCCCGCATACTTTAGCGCAACCGGCCTCGCGATGCGAGTCCCCGCAGGAATCGCGTCACCTCTCCGTGGTGTGCCGCGGCCCCGCGGCGGAGGCGAGGAACCACTCGACGGCCCTTCGCCACCCCTCCTCCGTCGTAACCGTCGGCTTCCAGCCGACCTCGGCTCGGATGAGCTCGCAGGCGTACGGGTCGCTCTCGGCGAAGAGGCGGATGCGCCGCGGCGTAAGCGGCCCGCGCCCCACCCCCGGCAGCACGCGGCCGAGGCCGCGAACGAGCCGAGCCGCCGACATCGCGATCGGCAGGGGGACCGCCAGGACGGGCGCGTCCGGTCCTCTACCGGACGCGATGCGAACGAGCGTTCGCTGCGTGAGTCCGCCGTCGTCGGTCACGTTGTACGTGCGCCACGCGGCGCGTTCGTGGGTCGCGCCAAGGTACGCCGCCAGAGCCACGTTACCGGCGTAGACCAGTGGCAGGTCGTTCTCTCCGCCTCCCAGAGTGACCAGCACCGGGCGCGAAGCCCAGCGCATGACGCGAGGCGTGAAGAGTCGGTCGCGCTCCCCCATCACCATGTCTGGCCGGAGGACGCACCACTCGATCCGATCGCCCGTCTTGTGGACCACCTCCTCCGCCATCCGCTTCGTCAACGCGTAAGGTTCTTCCGTTGAGATCGGGTGATCGAGCGGCGCATCCTCCGCGATGGGCACTCGAAATCCGCCGGCCGGCTCTCCGTATACGGCAACACTCGAGATATGCACGAACCGCCGAACGCCCGCCCGGATGCTCTCCTTCAGTACGCGGCGCGTGCCCTCTACGTTGACCTCCACGTGGCGCTCCAGGGGGGCCGGCTCCCCCAGCTGGGCCGCCGCATGAATCACCGCTTCGCATCCGGAAGCAGCGCCGTCGACCGTGCCCGGCAGCGTGAGATCGCCGAGAACGAAGTCACAACCCAGCTGCTCCAGGTACCTCACATCGCTGGATGGCCGAACGAGGGCGCGCACATTCCAGCCCATGTCGCGAAACAGAGCCGCGATGTGGCTCCCGATGAGGCCTGAGGCTCCGGTCAGAAGGAGCGTTGCGGCAAGCTCATCGATCGCGCTCTTCTCCTCGCCCTCCGGCGCCTCGGCGAGCAGGACGGGTGCGTCGAAGAGCGAGTAGGAGGTCGGTTCCGAGTCGTCCTGCAAGTTGCCAGACTCCTTGCGCTATGCGAAGGACTGCACGGCCTCGCCGTCGTGACGATGTGAGCGATCGGTGCGGGAACAGCCCCTGCCAGGGCGCGAAGACCTATCCCAAGGGAAGTGACGGAAGGTAGGAAGGCAAGAGAAAGGGGCGCGGCTAAACTGCCGCGCCCCTTTCGACGGACCCTGCGAGCGCCTGGCGCGCGCTAGGCCCGCGTTCGCTCGGCTAGAGTCGGCTAGAGCACGTTGATTCGGAAGCCGATGTGGATCGGGAAGTCGTAGAACGTCGAGAACGACGACGTGTTGTACAGCGCCGCGATGAACTCGGTGTCATCCTCGTTGCCGAACATGAGGTGCGCGCCGCCGTTGATGAAGAAGTCACCGCACACCCTGGCCCTGCCCGGGGTGCAGTCCCCGAGCTGGAAGCCGAGGCGGAAGCCGGCCCGCAGTTCCGGGTAGGCGTCCTGCCAGCTAGCGTTCACGGTGCCGTCGGGAGCCGAAGGGGACGGCGGGGAGCGGAACTTGTCGGAGTTCACGAAGACCATGCCGCCCAGGGCGAAGATCGTGAAGTTGACCTTGCCGCCCGTCCGATCCACGAGGTCGAACTCTAGGCCGCCGTTGAGGTGATAGAGCCGAAGCGAGGGCGCTCCCGATTCACCGTTGACGAGAGGGCTTGGGATCGCAAGATCGTCGTCCTTGCCTCCCAGGAGGTCCAGGCTTCCCTCGAAACGGAGGCCGACGCGGTTGCTGACGTAGTAGTTGCCACCGACGCCGAAGGACGGCCCAGTGCTGGAGACGTCGCTGAGGCTGCTGGTGGGTATGGCGACGCCGCCGAAAAAGTCGAACGACCAGAGCCGGCTCGAATAGGCTTGAGCCTCGGCGGCCGACGGGATGGCCACCATGACAACAGTCGCCATCAGGAGCGAGCGGAGTGATTTGTAGCCGAGCATGTCGAGTTTCCTCCTTGGTTCAGTGCGCCCCGCAAAAACTGCCGCTGTCACGGATGGGACGGGAAGAGCTTATCGGCTCCTGGCCGAACGCGGCCCCTTTATCAGTAACCGACGTCCGCCGCGCCGACGCAACTTTGTGTAACTAGAGGGCATCACGCAAGTACCGCGCGCCTCAAAGCAAGATCGATACCCTGCTTGTTTGTACCGCTTGTTTGTATAACGATTCGAGGCCGGGTGCACCCAACCGCTACGCGAGCGACAACCGCCGGTCACTGGCCCGACCCCAATTTTGGACACGCCTCAAGCACTTTCGGGCGCGAGACGTCCCGGCTTGAATGGAAAAGGTAACCCATCAAGGGGACGAAAGGAACAGCCAGGGGGACGAGGGGAACGGCAAGAAGGGAATGTGCCTCATGCGCTTAAGCGCATTCAAGGTAGAAGCGCAGGCCCTCCGGGAGCCCGGTGAGGCGACGAGAGAAGAGTTCCCGGAAGCGCGTGTTGTCCGCGGCGGCCTCCTGCACGAGGAAGTCGACGGCGCCGCGTGACAGCAGCTGGCCCGGGAGCAACTCGGCGATCGCCGCTACGGACTTGACCGCCGACACCGGAAAGTGCAGGATCGCCCGCCGCAACTCCAACGCTTCCATCGCGATGCGGAGGATCTCGTCCAACGTGTAAGTGACGGGCCCTCCCAGCTCGAACGTTTCACCCTCCGCGCGGCCGCTCTCCGCGATGTCGGCGACCACGCCGGCGAGGTCTTCCACGAAGAGCGGGTTCAGCCGCTGACACCCGTCGCCGATCTGAGGGAAGAAGAGGGGGTTGAGGCGGAGGAGGCGAACGAAGAGGTTGAGGCTTCGGTCCTCGGGACCGTACACCCAGGAGGGTCGGATGATGGTGTGACGCATCCCCGATTCTCGCACGTTCCGTTCGGCCAGACCCTTGGCTCGATACCACGGGAGCTCGGAGGATGGATCCGCGCCGACCCCGGAAAGGTAGAT
>DAOVWI010000099.1 GCA_030636765.1 Gemmatimonadales bacterium | reverse complement strand
GAACTCGTCCTGCCCCCGGAGCCAGCGGTAGTTGTTGACCGGCTCGGTCAGGCTGACCTTGTGGCACGCGGCACAGAACTCGGGCTCGCGGAAGAAGGGCTTCAACAGCTGCCGCTTGTGCACCGTGGGCTTCGCCTTGAGCGCGGCATCGTGCAGGAACGCTCCCCACGTTCCCGTTTCCGCGTCTGCGAACAGGTAGGGGTCCTCCTGCTCGTCGGCAATGTTGTAGTTCCCGTTGCCGGTCCGGTCGTGAATGTGGTCGATGGCGTGGCATGCCAGGCAGGTGAGGCCGGCCTGCGCCTCCATGCTGGCACGGTCGATCTCCCCGTCCATCTGTCCCGCGAGCATCAACGCCGGATCGTGACATCCGCTGCACCACTTGCTCTTCACCCGCCCCACTCCGTCCGGGGGGACCGAGAACCGCCGCATGTGCGCCTCCACCGACGCGTTCGGGACGGTGGCGTTCCTGCGCATGTCGTCGACCGTCGCTTCGTAGAAGGGGTTGTTGAACGAAGCAAAGCGGTGGGCCGACGCCGCCCACTGGTCGACGATGTCCGGGTGGCACCGGATGCACGTCTCCGCGCCGATCGGGGTCTCCACCACGAAACCGTGGCGCCGGACCTCGCGCGCGATTTCGTCCAGTGGCGACGCCGGATTGTTGCGCGTAATGATCCTCACCGGCAGGTATCCGCCGGAGGTGGTGGTGGCGGGCGATGGGAAGAAGGGGCTCTCCGGCGGAACGAAGCCTCGGGCGACAAAGGCGCCGTTCGCGAACTCGGCCACGTCGCGAGACCTCGCGCCCGGCCCGGATCCCAGTCCCCGCTCCAGCGCCGCCTGTGCCTCGGCCGTCCGCTCGATGCTTCGGTGCGTGAAGCCGTGCGCGACCACAAGGAGCGCGGCCCCTGCCGCGACGCCGAGGCCGAAGCGGCGGAACGCCGCGCCGGGCGGTCTGGCGTAGCTCACCAGGCGGTGCACGACGTAGCCGATTACACCCAGGGCCGCGCAGATGACGTGCGCCCACCAGGCCCACCTGTTGTCACGGCTGGCCGCCGCGGTCAGGATGAACAGCCCCGTGACGACCAGCGTGAGGCCCACCAGCACGTAGAGGATCCCCGACAGAACCGATGCCCTGTGACGGCGTTTCCACACCTTCGGCAGGTGCGCGCTGAAGAAGGCGAGCATCAACACCGCGAGCAGCAGCCCCACCCCGGTGTGCGCCAGCACCATGCTCTGGAAGAGTTTGGGCAAGGAGGTCTCGCCCACGGCGAAGAAACCCCAGCCCAGCGCGTCGGCCAGCCGGTTGATGAGGAGGTAGGCCGTGTTGGCCAGCATGAAGGCCGCAAGGACCAGGGCAACGGCCAGCAGCCCTCTGAGGCTCCGGGGCAGCAGGGAAGGAAGGTCGGGCCTCCGCTCGGCGCGCGCTTCGTGGCTCACCGGTGCTCGCGGACCCGCCCGGCGGCGTCTGCGCGCATCTGCCCCCCGGGGCCGGCCGCGTCCCCGCTCGCTGCCGCAGCGGGCCAGCGCACCGTGATCTCGCGGGCACCCCGCTCCGCTGGAACTTCCGTCTCGGCGCCCCCCGGCCAGCGCACCCACACCGCCCGCACCTCGCCGGCCAGACCCAGGACCTGCACCGGGTCGTCCTGCGACCAGTATCCCGAGCCCGCCTTCACCTCGCGAACGGGTCCCCGTCGTCCGTCGGCGTACACGACGCGCATGGCGGCCCCGATGGCGTACGGGTTTCCCGCAGTGCCGACGAGGCGCACCCGCAGCCCCGGGACGGCCCCCTCGTTCCGGAAGAGCTTCGCCGGGGCGCCGTTTTGCGAAACGACGAGGTCGATCCGGCCATCTCCGTCGTAATCGGCAAACGCTGCCCCGCGCTGGTCCCCGTACACCCGAATCCCGCTCCTGTCACCCGGCACGGCTTCCAAAGCGCCCGTGCCGTCTCCCCGGAGCAACAGCCCGCGACCGGCGTCATACCGGGCTGTCTCCGGGTCGGTGGCGAAGAAGTTCTGGGCCAGAAACACGTCCTCGTTGCCGTCTCCGTCGAAGTCGGCCACGCCGACGTAGAAGGCGGGCGCCAGCTGCGCCTCGGGTGGCAACGGCACCGCTTCGAAGTGATCGCCCCGGTTCAGAAAGAGGAGGTGATCGAGGCGACTTGCCTCGACGAACTTCGCCTCGGAAAACGGCGGTCCGAGAGCCTCCCTGACGGTCGCTCCCGCGTAACTCGAGAAGCTGCCGAGCCGTTCGCGCACGTACGGCAGCGCCCTTCCGAGGCGATCGAATCCAGCCAGGGGTGCGTAGTCGCCCAGGAGATCGTCGTAGCCCGCCAGGATGACGTCCGCCGTGCCGTTCAAGTCGAAATCGCCGTAGTAGAGCCGCAGCGGATGCCGGGAGCTCGTCCGTAGACCGGTGTTCTTCCCCCACGCGGTCGCGATGATGTCCAGCCGTCCGTCGCCGTCCACGTCGCCCGTCGTGATGCCGTTCCAGCGGTTCGTCGCCGCTGCGAGACCCCAGCTTTCCGTCTCGTCGGTGAACCGGCCGGCATGGTTGCGAAACAGGGTGATCGGCCCCCAGTCGATGGCGACGAGCAGGTCCGGATCTCCGTCGCCATCCACATCCGAGAAAACGGCCGACGAGGCGAGGCCCAGGGAGGAGAGCACGTTCGGGCTGCTCAAGTCCCGCTCGAATCGGTCGCCGACGTTCCGGAAGAGCCTCGAGGTGGCGGGAGCAGGATAGCCGGCAGGCAGGACCCGGCCCCCGACGAAGAGATCGAGGTCCCCGTCCCCGTCGTAGTCGGCCAACGCCAGGGGGCCGGTCCCGCTGTAATCGCCGGCGACCGCCGTCGAGATCACCGCCCCCGCTTCGCCGCCGCCCAGGCGTGCTGGGTCGAGGTCGATCCGCACCACGGAGGGCACGCGGCGAGCCGTCTGGGGATCCGGCGCTTCGTAGTTCATCTGACCCACCAGCAGGGTGGAGCCGCCGCCGCTCGCGAGCGGCAGTGCGAGAACAGTGGTCTGGTCGAGCGGAGCGTCGGGCGTGCGCAGAACGACCTGGTTGAAACGTCCGCCATCGTTTCGGAAGAGCGTGAGGGCGCCACCGCGGCCCGAGCCGATTACCAGGTCCGGGTCGCCGTCCCGGTCCACGTCGCTCCAGGCGACCCCGGGGCCGAGCTGGCTCAGGCGTAGCGGAATCAAGGGCTGACGCCCAAAGTCGCCGTAGGGCGTCTCGATGTGCAGGTGGTCGAGCTCCTCGGCGGCTTCCCGGAAGATCGGGTAGCGAGCGCTCGGCGACGCCTGTGGCGTGGACTCGTCGCCGTGCGTCGCGACTCCCGCGCCGCCGCCGCTGGACTCGGCCGATTCCCGGATCACATAGAGCCGGTTCGCTCGGGCCCCCTCGATGCGGCTTCGCGCGCCACTGCGCCAGTCGACCACGATCGTGAGCTCCTCGGCGTGGCCGGCCGCGAAGGCATAGAGAGGATCGGAGCTCGAGAGATAGGTGCCTCCGAGGGAAACCTCCTTGCGCTGTTCGGGGACGGGCCCGCCGAGGACACGGATCGTGGCTCCGATACCCTGCGTGTTGGGTGGCTCTCCCTCGAGCCGGATCGTGATCCGAGAAGCTACCGATTCGTTGCGCAACACGAGCGCGGGGTCGCCAAGCCGGTTTATGATGACATCCAGGTCCCCGTCGCCGTCGATGTCGCCCATGGCGATGCCGTGGGAGATGTCCTCTTCCGTACCGAACCCCCACTCCTCGCTTACCTCGCTGAACTGCAGCTCCCCGTCGTTTCGAAACGCGACGTTCCTGGTGCGCAGCTCCTTGTAGAAGAGGAGCTTCTGGCGCCCTTCCTCCATGAAGGCTCGCTGCACCCGAATCTGCGTGTCCGCGTCCATGAGATCCCGCACGTGTCCATTGGTGATTAGGAGGTCCTCGTCACCGTCGAGGTCTACGTCCATGAAGACCGTCGACCAGGACCAATCCGACGCTGCGACGCCCGCATAGTACGACGCCTCGGCGTACGTCCCGTCTCCGCGGTTCAGCAGCAGCACGTTGCGCGGCACCTGCGGTCTCATCTCGATATCGCCGGGGAGCGTCGGTTCGGCGTCCAAGACCGGCACCTGCGCCTTGCGTCGGCCGGTACCCCGACTGAGCATGTCGACCGTGAAGATGTCCACATCGCCGTCCAGGTCGACATCCGAGAAGGCGACCGCCATGCTGGTGGCGCTGGTGGAGCGGATGGCCAGGGAGGGGATGGCGCGGAAGACGCCGGACCCGTCGTTGAGCCAGATGTGATCCGGACTCTGCAGGTCGTTGCACACGTAGAGGTCCGGATCGCCATCTTCATCCAGGTCCTGGAAACGCGCCGCCAGCCCCCACTCCCTCGGGACTTCCGCAAGCGGGACACCCTGCAAATCCAGGAATCGCCCCGAGGTAAACGAGACCTCCTCGAACCTTCCCGACCCGTCGTTCAGGTAGAAGCGATCGGGCTCGCCGATCCGGTATCGCTTGAGCTGGTTGCCGCGCCATAACAGCTCGTAGTGCTCCCGGAACTCCGGAGCGATGGTGATTGCGTCGCCCGTCCTCAGGATGGTCTTCTCGAACGTCCGATCCTCGGGCGGGAAGAGGTCGAGCACAGACGCTCGCTTGTAGTTGGTGACGTAGAGATCGAGGTCGCCGTCACCGTCCACGTCGGCCAGCGCGACGGTCATGCTTCCGCGATCGGAGGAGAGACCGGCCTCCTCCGTGGCGTCGCGATAGTTCCCCGTCCCGTCGTTGAGGAAAAGCCCGTTCGGTCCGCCCAGAGCGGTCACGAGCAGGTCGAGGTCGCCGTCGCCGTCCACATCCGCCAGCGCGGCCCCGGTGGAGAAGCGGTCCGCCGCGGCGACGCCTGCCTCTTCTGCGATTTCTTCGAATCGCCAGTCCCCCTGGTTTCGGTACAGCGCATTCGGACCCTCGAGGCGGGAGAAGTAGATGTCGGCGAGCCCGTCGCCGTCCACGTCTCCGATCGCCACGCCGGACCCGTTGCTGCGGGCCTCGCTCTCGATGAGCGCCTCCTCCGTGAGGGCGTTGGCGAACGAGATCCCGGTTTGTGAAGCTGAGAGCGGCCGGAATCCGGGGCCGCCGCTCTCGGGCACAGCGAGCTCGCGCCAGCGGTACCCGGGGCCTTCGTGCCACTCCGTCGGTTGGGTGGGGAGCGCGTCGAGGCCGCACGCGGCGCTCCCGAGGGTGAAGAGGCCAATAGCGAAGAGGGACTCCGCCATTCCGGGGTGCCTCACGCCGGATGCTCGGAGGTCATGGCTGGGCGTTAAACTGCGACACGACCGCAACCACTCTGGACGACAGATTCTTGTTGAGGGCCAGCCAGCGGTCGATGGTCACCGACCGGGCCCAATTGGATTGCGCGATCGTCCCCAGGTCTCCCCGGGCTGGCCACGGATGGCTCGCGGCGAACTCGCGGATCGTCTGGAAGGCCTCGAAGACCCGCGGGTCCACGCCGTCCTTCAGGCCTGCCAGCCGCTGCCCGAGATCGGACCATTCCCGCCTCGCCGCGTTGTCGAGAACGACGCGGGGTAGCTTGACCCCTCCACCCGCCGCCGCGGCCTCCGCAAGGGCATCCTGTTGGGCGGCGCCGGGTGAGGCAACTACAACCAGCGAGAGGTCCTGCCCGAGTTCGGCGAAGCGACGGAACTCCAGGAGGCGAAGGAACCCGACTAGCGCGAGCTGCATGTCCGCCTTGAAGCGCTCCTCTGCACGGCGGAGCTGCTGAACCTGTAGGTCCTGACGCCTTTCCAGTTCCGCGAGGAGCCTTTCGTCTTCTCTTTCCGAGCCGGAGAAGAGAAGATGCTGCCCCAGCAGAGCCAGGACGCCGCCGAGCAGGACCAGCCCGAGCGCAGCGAGGGGCTTCTTCAAGGTCGGGCTTCCTCGCTTTCGGCGGTGGCTCCTGGCCGTTGAAACGACACGTACTGAAGGTAACACGCGTAGCACCAAAAGTTCCGGGCCCGAGGCCACAGCGCCCTAGGCCACGGGCCACCGGCCTCGGAGGCGATCCGGCCGGCCCCGCGGTGGGCGCGATGGCCCATGCCCTCTGGCGAAGGAGGCTCCCATTCTCTCTTATTCCACTTATGTCATGTGCTTTTCCGCTGTGCCGCCGATGACGGAGCGTGTGGCGCTCGGCCTCGGCTCGAACGTCGGTGATCGCCTCGGCCATCTGAAGTTCGCCGTGCGCGACCTCGGGCGGATGCTCGTGCGCCCGAGCTGTTCCTCCGTGTACGAATCCGCCCCGATGTACGTCGCGGAGCAGCCGGAGTTTCTGAACGCCTGCTGCGTCGGAGCGACGGCGCTCGGGCCGGGCGAGCTGCTTTCCGCGTTGCAGAGGATCGAACGTGAGGCGGGCAGGCGAACGGGAGGGACGCGCTACGGGGCGCGCGAGCTCGATCTGGATCTGCTTCTTTACGGGGACCGGGTGATCGCCGGCCCGAGCCTTCACATCCCTCACCCACGAATGTCCGAGCGGTCGTTCGTCCTGTGGCCACTGGCCGAGGTCGCCGGCGATTGGGTCCACCCTGAGACCGGCCTTAACATCGGCGAGATGGCGACTCGGCTCCAGCGTGGTAGTCGCGACGGGCTTCGTGTCTACGCTCCGCCAGCCGCGCTCGAGGATGCCGGCCGTGCCGGCGGTCATGGCGCCGGTCGTCTCGCGCTCCTGGCGGCGTTGCTGATCCCGCTTGCGTGCGCGGCCTGCTCCGGCCCGGATAGGAACGCGGCCGGGGCGGCCGGCGATCTGTCGCCTCGCTCTGCCGACACGGCCTTGGCCCGCCTGGCCGGCGAGCTGCTCCCCGATGTGGAGCGGCGCAGCCGTATTCGCGCCGTGCGCCCGCTGTTGCTCGCCTCCAGCTCGCGAGAGGAGCTCGAGCGCTTCCTGTCGCGGGCCTTTGCCGAGCAGATGCCGGCTGAGAAGGCGCAGGCGGTGGCCGCCGTCTACGTCCGGTTGGGGCTGCTGCCCGACACGGTCCGGCTCGTCGAGCTTCTACGGTCGCTCCTGCTGGAGCAGGTGGTGGGCTACTACGATCCGCGCTCCGACACCCTGTTCGTGGTGGAGGGCGTAGCGGCCGAGCAGCTCGAGCCTGTCCTGGTCCACGAGATGGTTCACGCCCTTCAGGACCAGCGGATCGACCTCGACTCGCTCACCCGAGCGCTGCAGGGCTACAACGACCGCGCCGCCGCGGCGCAGGCGGCGCTCGAGGGGCACGCCACGTACGTCATGATGGAGTGGCTCCTCTCGCGTCAGACGGGCGGATCCGTCGATCTGGCGGCGATGCCGGATCTCGGCGCCATCCTCGGCGGCCTCGACCCTGCCGTGCTGGCGGGCACGCCTGTGCTCCGCGACGCTCCGCGGATCATCCGGGAGTCGCTCGTGTTCCCGTACATGGGCGGCCTGGTGTTCCTCCAGCGTGTCTGGGCGGAGGACCCCGACAGGCCGCTTCCGTTTGGAGACCACCTTCCGGAGTCCAGCGAGCAGGTGATTCATGCGGACCGGTTTGTGGGAGAGCGGGATGAGCCGGCCGAAGTCGTGTTCTCCGAGGAAGTGCCGCCCGGCTGGAGCGACGTGCACGCCGACGCGCTGGGCGAGCTCGAGACACGCGTGTTCCTGGAAGAGCATCTCGGAGATCGGGACGCGGCCTGGTCGGCCGCCGACGGTTGGGACGGTGACCGGTACCGCCTGCTGCGCGGCCCGGCCGGCGAGGTGTTGATCTGGGCAACCGTATGGGATTCGGGGGAGG
>DAOVWI010000241.1 GCA_030636765.1 Gemmatimonadales bacterium | reverse complement strand
GGAGGCGCATGCCGTGTGCAGACTGCCGGAGTAAACGCGGCTGTCATGGCGCCTCCGCCGCCTACCCTGGCCCCCGACCGTCCGATGACGGGCAAGCTCGGGAGAGGAGATGAACCTCTCCCCCTCCGCGCCGAGACGGGCCAGGTCGATCTCCCCGTCCGCGGCGAACTCCCGCTGGAAACGCTGCAGAAAGTCGAACTCCTGGGTCATCATCCCGCTGCCGCACACCAGACCCCACCGCTCGGCCGTTTTCGGGGTCGGCCGGACGCCGGCGTCCCGCACCGCCTCCTCCGCCGCGGCGAGGGCGAAGAGAGAGAAGGGAGTGGCGTATTTGAGGGACTTGCGGTCCTCGACCGCCTCTTCGGCACGGAGGCCCCTGACCTCCGCAGCGATCCGCGTCGGGAATCCCGACGCATCGAAGCCGGCGATCTCGCGCACCCCCGACTCGCCGCCGAGGAGGGCGTTCCACGTCGATGTGACGTCGTTCCCCAGCGGCGTCACCATCCCGATGCCCGTCACGGCCACCCTTCGCGGGGCCGCTCTCACGAGCTCTTCCCGACGGCCGTAGAGTACTCCGCTTCCCCGACGCAGGCGCGGCCGCCGTCGACCTCGCAGCGGAACCTCAGCAACGCGCTCTCGGCACTTCTCTCCACCACCCGGATCTTCGCCACGAGGGAGCTTCCCGGCTCGACAAACCGGGTCATCTTCACCTTGCGGGCCCCGGTCGGGACATACCGTGCGCCACCGTCCTCGAGCAGCTTTTGACCGAGCTGGAGAAGTGATTCCAGGAGCAGGGACAGGGGCAGGACCGGCTTTCTCGGGAAGTGATCCGCTAAGAAGGGCTCTCGACCGGAGACCTGCCGTACCGCGGTGGCCTCCTTGCCGCTCTCCAGGGAGAGAATCTCGTCGAACGACATATCGAACGGAATGGAGGGATCCCCGTCAGGCTGTGGCGCCTCGGTCGGAGCACCCGGACGATGGATCCGCGCGAATCGCTCCCGCAACTCCTCCGGGTCGTTGAACTGCTCCATCGGGAGCAGCGGCCCGAGCGTGTTCTCCAGCCTCAGGACCGTCGCTCCATCGACCGACGCGACAGCATGATAAAAGACCGCGTCGTCGGTCACCGAGTCGATGGTGGTGTCCAGCAGGATGGTGTCCCCAACAGAGGCCTCGCCGGCGATCGCGACCCCACCGACGACCCCGGCCACCGGGCGCACGGCAAAGTCCTTCGCGGCCATCACGTTCCATGCGCCGAGCTGGCCCAGCGCCTCGCCGATGATGCACGAAAGCAGCGCCGGCACGCCGCCGGCGGTCGGCCGCACGAAAGTATCGCCGGGCGTCACGTGCTTGACTCCGAGGGCGTGGCGCCCCGGATCGAGCTCGAGAATCTGATCGACGAAGTGAAACACTGCTTGTCAGGAGGATGCGGCCTGCTCGCCCCGATCCAGCTCGCGGAGCACGATCTTGCAAATCGTCTCCACGGTGAACAGGGTGGGGATGAGAGCGACCTGCATCTGCGGGCTGAAACGATCCTCCGGCACCTCGGAGAGGTAGGCTTTCAGCTGCTCCAACCCTTTGTCGGTGAGCCGTCCGTTCTCCTCGAACTCGTCGTCGGAGAGGCCGTGGCGCGCTTCCTGCTCGATCATGCCGCGGGGAATCTTGATCTTGAACTCACGCTCGAGCTGGTAGACCAGGTCGAGAAAGTCGATCGACTCCGCGCTGTAATCGTCGACCAGGCTCCCGTCGCGTTGGATCTCCGGTTCGTCGAAGGCAAGAACGTCGGCGACGATCTCGCGGACCTTTGGGTAAATGGTGTCGGTGTTCATCTTCTCCTCGCGTGGCGGAGCCTCACTCCATCTTGAACCCGCCGTCGACGTGAATGATTTCTCCGTTGATGTACTCCCCATAGCGGGAGGCAAGGAAACATACCACGGATGCGACCTCTGCCGGGGTTCCGTACCGGCCCAGGAGGATGCGGTCGAGCGCCTGCTCCCCGGCCAGCTCCCGGACCTCGCGGCTCATATCCGTGTCGATGAGTCCCGGAGCCACCGCGTTTACCCGGATCTTGCGAGGGGCGAGCTCCACCGCCAGGGCGCGGGTGAAGGCGTTGATCGCCCCCTTGCTCGCGGCATAGTTGGTCTGGCCCTTGCCGCCCTTCTCGCCCGAAACCGAGCTGATGTTGATGATCGCGCCGCCGCGCTGCCGCATCATCACCGGGGTCACCGCGCCAGTGATGTGAAAGACACCCAGCACGTTGGTGGCGAGGACGTCGCTGATGTCGTCCTCG
>DAOVWI010000077.1 GCA_030636765.1 Gemmatimonadales bacterium | reverse complement strand
GCTCCTTCGGGGATGGTCGTCCGGCAGGCGCTTCGTGACGAGGCGGTCGATCTCCAGGCTGTTGACGGGACCGTCCACATCCAGGTCCAAGCGGAAGCTGAAGAAGTGGTCGTGGTTGACGCCGACCAGGTTTTCTGCGATGAAGTGTCCATACGCGTCCGGACGATCGGCCGACCAGGCCGGCCCCGACCCTCCGGCCACCCGCTCCGCAACGGCCTTGGTGGCGTCGATCCCTGTCGCTCCGGCGACCACCTCGATCGAGCCGTCCTGCTGGAAAACCCAGTCCAGAATGTAGTCGTAGTTGCCGAGAACGGCCATCATCCGCAGGACCAGGTCTCGCTTCGGCCGGCTCTCCATGAGGTTGTCGGACCGCTTCCGCCACGCGACGTCGCCGGCGTACCGTTCGAACAGACAACTCACATTCCGCTTGACCCTCGGCTTACCGTCGTCCCCGGCGAGGATCATGTCGAAATAGGCGGAGTTCTCGGGACAATCGAGGCCCGGTTCCATCGGATGGGCGAGCCCGCCGGCGCTGAATTCGCCGGCGTCCAGGAAGTTGTAGGCGTACCAGGGCGCCGAGGGGTCCATGTAGGGGACGAAGATCTCGGAAAGATGGCCCTCGTACAGCACCGACCGGCTGCGGTCACCATCCTGGTAGCGGACCGCGGACAGCACGGTCCCGACGCGCGGGTCCATCCGGTGGTGGAAGCTCCACTTCTGCCAACGTACCATCTGGCCGTCCAACTCGAAGCCGGGCCCGAGCGGCTGCTCCACCGAGATCGGAGCTCCCGTGTCTCGGGGCGGCCCGAGCGATGCCGCGTCAAAGTCCGCGTTGACCACGGCGACCGGCACGACGTCTCCATCCCGTACTTCGAGGACCTCCCGAGCGTCCATGTCCACGATGGCCGTCACGCCCGGGATCAGCCGTGCGAACGTGTTGCGCGTCCTCCACGCGTCCACGCATTCCACGGTGGCGAGGCGTCGTCCCCGCTCGGCCGGGGTGCCGAAGTAGCCGAGGGGGAGGCCAAAGCACTCGATCCTCGAGAGGTCCGCGAAACCGCGTCGGTGCAGCGCCTCCCGAAACTCCTCGTTCTCCATGGCGATGGCCGCGGAGGCTCCAAACTCCTCCTCCAGCCAGGTTGGCTGCACGCCCTCGATCTCCTTCCAGCTCACCACGGATTCCGAGCTCAGGTCGACCTCGACCTCGAACGTGCGGGCGCCCTCCTTGACGATCGCGAACGCGGCTCGAGAGAAGGGTTGCCCGGGCCGCCACGCCAACACCTCGCTCTTCGCGGGCGGCTGGAGGCTGACGAGCGAGTAGCGGGTCGAATCGGTGGCGTGACCGGCGGTCCGGATCGCGTCGAGAACGATCCAGTGCTCCTCCCACGTGAGCGGATCCAGCGGGTGTCCCGCGCTCTGGCCGGAAGCCGCGCGAAGCCCGGAGACCATGAGGATGAGTGGCAGGAGCGAGAAGGCTCGCCGGAGACGCTCACGATTGGGTCTGATGGAGTAAACGCGCATGGTCGTCAGGCTCCTTTCGTAGGCCGCAAGCCAAGGCGGGCTACGGCCTCCTCTCGCATCTTGAACTTCTGGATCTTCCCCGTCACGGTCTCGGGGAACTCCTCGACGAACATCATGTGCCTGGGCACCTTGAAGTGGGCCAGACGCTGCCGGCAGAAGTCGCGGATCTCATCCTCCGTGGCGCTCTGACCCTCTTGCAGCTTGATCCAGGCGCAGATCTCCTCGCCGAGCCTCGCGTCCGGCACGCCGACGACCTGGGCTTCCACGATCTTGGGATGCGTGTACAGGATCTCTTCGATCTCGCGCGGATAGACGTTCTCGCCGCCCCGGATGATCATGTCCTTGATGCGACCCGTAATCCGGTAGAACCCGCTTTCGTCCCGCACGGCGAGGTCTCCCGTGTGCAGCCAACCCTCCTCGTCTATCGCCTCGGCGGTCGCCTCGGGCATCTTGTAGTAGCCGAGCATGACGTTGTGGCCGCGCGTGCAGAGCTCGCCCTGCTCGCCGTCGGGAAGGGCGTTTCCCTCGCCGTCCACGACCTTCACTTCAACACCGGGCAGCGGCCTTCCGATAGTCTCGACCCTCGTCTCGACAGGGTCATCGACTCCCGAGATCGTGACGCCGGGAGATGCCTCCGTCAGCCCGTACGCGACCAGGATTCCCCGAGCGCCCATGTCGTCGATCACCCGGTTCATCACCTCCACCGGACACGTGCTTCCCGCCATGATCCCGGTACGGAGCGACGAGAGGTCGCGTTCCGGGAACGTCGTGTCCTCGAGCTGCGCGATGAACATCGTGGGCACCCCGTAGATCACGGTCGCCCGCTCCCGTTCTATGCACTCCAACGTCGTCGCCGGCTCGAAGTACTCACCCGGTACCAGCATCGTCGCGCGCGCGACGAGCGTGCCCAGGGTGCCGAGCACACACCCGAAGCAGTGATAGAAGGGCACCGGCACGCACACGCGGTCCTCTCCCGTGAGGCGGAGGCCCTGCCCGATGTGATAGGCGTTCAGCAAGAGATTGCGGTGCGAGAGCAGCGCGCCCTTCGGAAAGCCGGTCGTGCCGGAGGTGTACTGAAGGTTGATCGGATCCGACGGCAACAGGCTCTCGGAGCACTCCCGCAGGAGGCGCTCCTCTATCTCCTCTCCCCGCCGAAGCATTGCCTCCCAGGTGATCATCCCCTCATCCGGGCGATCCGTGAAGGAGACCACCCAGCGCAGCTCCGGGAACCGGCCGGACTCGAGCTGGCCCGGCTCGCTCTCCGCGAGCTCGGGGCACGCCGTCCGCAGCATGTCGAAGTAGTCCGACGTCTTGAATCGGTCGATGAGGAACAGCGCGCGGACGTCGGCCTGCCGGAGCACGTAGGCCAGCTCCTGCGGCCGGTACGCCGGGTTCACCGTGACGAGAACCGCGCCGATGCGGGCGCTCGCCAGCTGAAGGACCGGCCACTGCGGCCAGTTGGTGGCCCACACCGCCACATGATCGTCCGCCCGAACGCCCAACGAGAGCAGTCCTCTCGAGGCCTGCTCGACGAGGCGATCGTATTCGGCGTACGTGCATCGGAAGCCGGTGGCCGGGAAGACGAGCGCCTCCCGCTCGGGGTAGCGAGAGGCGGCAGCGGACAGCACCTGGCCGATGGTGAGGTCGTCGACCCACGGGTCGATCTGCGCTCTCGCCGTGGCGGCCATCGACTTTGCGGTATCGGACATCGAGCTCGGCGTTGAGGAAGCTGCACGTACCTGCACGGCGGTTGCGGGGAAAGTGTGGTGGTGGGCACCGGACAAAAAGGGTGTCGCCCGGAAACTCCGGCCGACGTGCCCGCTTTTGCAGGTTCGGGTCCGCCCCTCTTAGCTTCAGGCCTCACAGTCGAATTGCAGGGAGAGCAAGCTATCCGAAGTCTCAAGACCGTCTCGATGCTGCCCAGGAGCCTGTTCGGCCTCAGGGTCGCCGTTCGCCTCGCTGCGGGCACGATCCTGTCCGCTGCGGGCACGCCGGCGCTCGCTCAGGTCACCCTCAGCGTCGGGGCCGACACGGTGATGATCGATGAAGGCGTGGAGATCTCCATCTCCGGGCTGCGGCCGATGCAGGGAGTCACGCTCCGGATGGTCGCCTCATCCGCAGGGGGCACCTGGGTGTCGAGTGCCGGTTTCGTGGCCGACGGCGAGGGGAGAGTCAACCTGACCGAGGCCGCGCCGATCTCGGGCACGTACTTCGCGCCCGATCGCATGGGAGTCTTCTGGTCGGCGGCACGGGACACGGCCGGCACGGTGATCGCTCCGCCGGGTCTTGCGAACGCGCAGACGGTTCGGCTGACCGCCGAGGTGGATGGCGCGGTGGTCGCGGAGGCTGCTCTCGTGCGATACCTGATGCGACCTGGTGTCCAGGCGAGACCGGTGCGAGAGAACGGCCTCGTCGCCACGTTCTTTCAGCCGGCCGGCCAGGCGCCCCGGGAGGGCTTCCCGGCGCTGCTCGTGCTGGGCGGCTCGGAGTGCGGGATCCGGAGCGCCGAAGCGACCGCGGCGGCGCTCGCATCCCACGGATTCGCGGCCCTCGCCACGGCCTACTGCAGTTGGCCCGACGCCGATGGGAAGCCGCTGCCCGGGATGGAGGAGCTGGCGCAGGGCGTCTCGCTCGTGCCGCTGGAGTACCTGGAGAGGGCGCTGGCCTGGCTGCGCTCGTGGCCCGTGGCGGATTCGGCACGCCTTGGAGTCTGGGGCGGCTCCAAGGGGGCGGAGCTGGCCCTCCTGCTGGCAGCCTCGCACCCGGAGCTGCGGGTCGTCGTCGCGTACGCACCCAGCCACGTCGTGTGGCAGGGTCTCGACTTCAGCTCCGGTCCTGGTTCGTCCTGGGCGCGGGACGGCAAGTCCATGCCGTACGTCCCGTTCAGCTCGGACCAGAGACGGATCCGCGGGTACGCGGGAGGCGGGCCACAGGCCCTGACGCACCTTTACCGGGCGAGCCTGGACGACTCGGCGAAGGTAGCGGCTGCGGCGATACATGTGGAGCGGATCAACGGGGCGGTGCTCCTGGTCTCCGGCCGCGACGACCTTCTCTGGCCCTCCTCGCACATGGGGGAACAGATCGTCCTTCGGCTGCGGCGCAGCGACCACCCGTTCCCGGTGCTGCACCTCGCGTACGAAGGGGCCGGCCACGCGATCGGCCGGCCGTTTCGGCCGACCACCGGGTTACCGTACGCCCCTAGCTTCCCGCTCGGAGGCACGCCCGAAGGGTACGCGGACGCGGAGCGGGACTCCTGGCCGCGCGCCCTCCGGTTTCTGGAGCAGAACCTCGCTGCCGCGTCGGACGCCCGCTAGCAGGTCGCTAGCGCGGCCCGCCAAGGTTCTTCAGCGACCTGTTAGGCCAACAGCGATCTGCTAAAGAGCGGCGCACGCCCGGCGAAGCAGCTCCTCCGCCTCATCCGCCACCGGCCGCACCTCCGGTGAGTCCGCGATGTCGAGCATCGACTTTGGGTTCGCGAACCCTACCTCCGCGCCGTCGTCCGTCTCGGCGACCACCACGTTGCACGGGAGAAGCAGGCCCACGTTGTCATCCGCGCTGAGCGCTCGATGCGCCAGGCCCGGGTTGCACGCTCCGAGGATGATGTACGGACGAAAATCGACGTCGATCTTATCCCTTAGGGTCTGACGGACGTCGATCCGGGTGAGGATACCGAATCCCTGATCCTTGAGGGCGGATTCCACCCGCAAGATCGCCTCATCATACGACGTTCCGGGCAGCGCTCTGTGGAAAGCGTAGCTCACTTCCTTCATGAATCGGATACCTACGAATTGGTGGTTTCGGCTGCCTCGCCGCCTACGTGGCGGCGGTTTCAGGGGCTTCACGTACCGCACGAGCCGCCGCAACCATGTTCTTCAGCGCCGGGATCACTTCCTCGTAGGCCCGCGTCTTCAAGCCGCAGTCGGGGACCACCCACAACCGCGTGGAGGGCAGTACGCGAAGCGACGCGCGGAGTCCGGCCGCCATCTCCTCGACCGAGGGGACGCGCGGCGAGTGGATGTCGTACACGCCCGGCCCGATCGCCCGCTCGTACTCGAAGTCGCGGAAGACTTCGAGTAGCTCTTTGTCGGAGCGGGCGTTCTCGATCAGGAGAACGTCGGCGTCCATCCGCGCTATGTGATCGATGATGTCGTTGAACTCCGAGTAGCACATGTGGGTGTGGACCTGTGTTTCGGCGCGCACTCCCGACGTGGCGAGCCTGAACGCCGCCACGGCCCAGCGCAGATACTCGTCCCACTCCGAGCGGCGAAGCGGAAGGCCCTCGCGGAGGGCGGGCTCATCCACCTGGATGATCGGCGCGCCCGCCGCCTCCAAATCGAGCACCTCGTACCCCACCGCCAGCGCGAGCTGGAAGCACGTGTCGGAACGCGGCTGGTCGTCGCGCACAAAGCTCCACTGGAGCATGGTGACCGGTCCTGTGAGCATCCCCTTCACGGGCAGCTTCGTGCGGGAGCTTGCCGCCTGCCACCAGCGGACGGTGATCGGCTCGGGCCGGCTGACGTCTCCAAACAGGATCGGCGGCTTCACGTAGCGCGATCCGTAGGACTGCACCCATCCGTTGCGGGTGAAGGCGTAGCCCTCGAAGCGCTGGGCAAAGTACTCCACCATGTCGTTCCGCTCGAACTCCCCGTGAACGAGAACGTCGAGGCCGGCGTCCTCCTGCACCTCGATGCATCGCTGGATCTCGGCCTCGACGAACCGTACGTACGAATCGCGGTCCAGCTCTCCACGGCGAAAGGCGAGCCGCCTCTTTCGGACCTCCGCGTGCTGCGGGAAGGAGCCGATCGTCGTGGCCGGGAGGGCGGGGAGCCCGAGGCGTTCTTGCTGAGCGATGCTTCGCTCAGAGAAGGACTCCTCGCGACCCGCGGTAAGGGGGTCGATGCTGCCCAGCCGCTCCCGGACGGTCGGGTTGCGGGTGCGGGGTGAGACGGCCCTGGAATCGAGCCGCTCTCGATTGACCTTGAGCTCGTCGGCGATCGCCTCACGCCCGCTCTCCAGGCCGCGCTTCAGCGTGTCGACCTCCGCCAGCTTCTGCGCCGCGAAGGAAAGCCAGGAGCGCAGCTCGTCGTCCAGCTCCGTCTCGGACGCCGCGTCGATCGGGACGTGGAGCAGCGAGCAGGAGGGGGACACGATGAGCCGGTCGGTGCCGATCATGGAGGCCAGACCTTCGAGCTGGTCGAGCGAGCTGCCGAGATCGTTGAGCCAAACGTTTCGGCCATCCACCACGCCGGCGGAGAGGTGCTTATCCTCGGGGAAGCCATGAAGGTCGATCAGATCCCGGTTGCCCCGGCCCCGCACCAGGTCGAGGCCAAGCCCCTCGACCGGCAGGGCCGCCAGGACCGGGTATGCCTCGCCGACGTGGCCGAAGTACGTTTGAACGAGCAGCTTTCCGCCGCCCTTTGCCTCGGCCAGCGCGCCGTACGCCGCCGCCAGCGCTTCGAGCTCGGCCGCACTGCGGTCCTCGACGAAACACGGCTCATCCAGCTGCACCCACTCCGCCCCGAGATCGAACAGCTCTCGAAGAACACCGGCGTACACGGAGGTGACGGCCTCGAGGTGGGCGGCGAGCGGATCAAAGCTCCCCTCCCTCGTCTTTCCGAGCAGGAGGAAGCTGACAGGACCCAAGAGCACGGGCCGGGTGTGCATGCCGAGCGCGAGAGCCTCCCTGAACTCGTCGAACGGCTTGGAGCTCGCCGCGCGGAAGGACTGGCCGGGCCAGAACTCGGGAACGATGTAGTGGTAGTTCGTATCGAACCACTTGGTCATCTCCATGGCTGGGACGTCGAGGGCTTCCGTCTGAGCCCCTCGCGCCATGGCAAAATAGACGTCCAGGCCCACGGCATCGCCCGTCCACCCATAGCGGGGCGGCACCGCCCCGAGGAGGGCGATCGTGTCCAGAACGTGGTCGTACAGCGAGAAGTCGTTCGACGGCAAGAGGTCGATCCCGGCTTCGGCCTGGAGCCTCCAGTTCGCCGCCCGGAGCTCGGCCGCGACGCGCCGGAGCTCGGCCTCGTCCACCCGGCCGGCCCAGTAGCGTTCCGTCACCCGCTTCAGCTCTCGATCCGGCCCTATTCGTGGAAAGCCGAGGTTGGCTGCCAGCGTCATGGTTGTCTCGAGATCCTGGAGTCAAAAAACCGGGGTCCCGTGTCGAAGTCACGGGATCGCGAAGGTCAACAGGGCGTATAGTCTACGCGCCATACGGCCGCTCTGCACGTGGGATGGGGCCGCTCTCCCTGGTCGCGCGCCAGGCAGCGGCTCCCGGAACCCCGCCCCGGATGTGCGGTTTCAAGGGGGTGAGACGTTTCTTGAGAGCGAGCCCGGCGTGTGTCCTGGCGATTCCTGCCACGTGATGTAACGCTTGGTGCGACGATCCAGTCTTACCGGTATGGGTTATGGGTCGAACTCGCCCGAGGCCGCACCGGCTGCGCCGGTTTTCGTTCTGGCGGCCCTCCGGGCGAGAGCCTACATTGGGCGACCCGCAGTACGTTGCTCGCCTGCCGCCGGCATTGGTGATGGAGGTCTGATGCGCTGTGTACGTCGTTCACTCCTGCTCTGGAGCGCGGTGATGGCCGTGGCTCTTGGCCCCGCCGCTTCGAGCGCCTCGGCGCAGTATTTCGGGCGGAACAAGGTCAATTACGAGGCCTTCGAATGGGAGATTATCCGCACCGAACACTTCGACCTCTACTTCTACGAGGAGGAGCGGCAGGCGGCCCTGATGGCGGGGCGGATGGCGGAGCGCTGGTACGCGAGGTTCTCCCGGATCCTCAACCACGAGATCCGTGCCCGGCAGCCGCTGGTCCTCTACGCGGCGCACCCGCACTTCGAGCAGACGAACACCACGCCGCAGCAGGTAGGCGAGGCGACCGGGGGCTTCACCGAGATCCTCAAGCGCCGGGTGGTGCTCCCGCTGCAGAACAGCATGTCGGCGAGCGACCACGTGCTGGGCCACGAGCTCGTCCACGCCTTCCAGTTCGACATTACGGGCCAGGGCCCGAACGCGGCGGGAGTGGACATCCCGGGCGCGATCCGGCTGCCCCTCTGGTTCATCGAGGGGATGGCCGAGTACCTGTCGGTCGGCCCGATCGATCCCAACACGGCGATGTGGATGAGGGATGGGGTGGAGTGCGACTGCCTGCCGACGATCAGCCAGCTGAACGATCCTCGCTTCTTCCCCTACCGCTATGGCCAGGCGCTCTGGTCGTTCGTCGCGGGGACGTACGGGGATGAGATCGTCGGCCGGATCCTGAAGGTGGCCGGCCGGACGGGGAGCGCGATCGGGGCCTTCCAGGCGGTGCTCGGGATCACGATCGACACGCTGTCGACCCAGTGGCACGAGGCGACCCTGGAAGCCTACGAGCCGATCATCGCGGTCACGGATCCGCCGGACACGTACGGCGAGATCATCATCGGCACGGACCACCCTGGCGGGCGTCAGAACGTGGCTCCTTCGCTCAGCCCCGACGGCTCCGAGATCCTCTACCTGTCCGAGGCAGGCCTCTTCTCGATCGACCTCTTCCTGGCCGATGCCAACACAGGCAAGACGAAGAGGAAGATCACCAACGCCGCCGTGGACCCGCACTTCGAGGCGCTGCAGTTCATCGCCTCCTCGGGAAGCTGGGCCCCGGATGGCGAGCGGTTCGCGTTGGCCGGCGTGACGCAGGGACGCCCCGTGATCACGATCATCAACGTGCACAGCGGCGACCGGGTCCGGGAGTACCGTTTCCAGGAGCTGGACGAGATCACCAACCCGACGTGGTCGAACGATGGGCGCACGATCGCCTTCTCGGCGATGCAGGGTGGATTCTCGGACCTGTGGATGGTCGACCTGGAGACCGAAGAGCACCGGCGCCTAACCGACGATCCGTTCGCGGACCTCGACCCGTCGTTCTCGCCGGATGGAAGCCGGATCGTCTTCGTGACGGACCGCTTCGACAGCGAGATCCGCACGCTCGACTTCGGAGCGAGCCAGCTCGCGATCTACGATCTGGCGATCGACGAGATCGAACCGTTGCCGAACCTCGAGGGAAACAGCATCGATCCGTCCTGGACGCCGGACGGCCGCTATGTC
>DAOVWI010000080.1 GCA_030636765.1 Gemmatimonadales bacterium | reverse complement strand
GGGGCCGACGTGGTCGGCTTCGACAACTTCGATGATTTCTACGATCCGGAGGTGAAGCGGCGGAACCTGGGCGGAGCCCTCGGCCATCCGGGGTTCCGGCTGGTCGAGGGGGACATCCGCGACGGAGCTCGACTCCGTGAGGTGCTGCCGGACCCGATCGACTGCCTCGTTCACCTGGCGGCTCGCGCCGGCGTACGGCCTTCGATCGAGCAGCCCCTCCTGTATCAGGACGTGAACGTGAGGGGCACACAGGAGCTGCTGGAGCTCGCCCGGGAAAGGGAGATTCGACGCTTCGTCTTCGGCTCCTCCTCTTCCGTCTACGGGAACAGCCGGGACGTCCCGTTCTCGGAGAGCGATCCCGTGGACCGCCCGATCTCGCCCTATGCCGCCACGAAGCGAGCGGGCGAGCTGATCTGTCACGCCTACCACCACCTCTTCGGACTGGGCATCGTGGCGCTGCGCTTCTTCACGGTGTACGGGCCGCGGCAGCGGCCGGACCTGGCGATCCACCGCTTCACGCGGCTGCTTTCCGAAGGCCAGCCGATCCAGCAGTACGGAGACGGAACCTCCCGTCGCGATTACACTTACATTGATGATATCGTCCAGGGAATCGAGGGCGCGATCGGATACCTGGAGCGGGTTCCCGGCGCATTCGAGATCGTCAACCTGGGCGAGAGCGACGCCGTCGAGCTCTCACCGTTGATCGGGCTGATCGCCGCTGCGCTCGACGTGGAGCCGCAGATCGAGCTCCTGCCTCCCCAACCCGGCGATGTGGAGCAGACGTTCGCCGATATCGGTAAGGCCCGGGAGTTGTTGGGCTATCGGCCGCGCACGAGGATCGAGGAGGGCATCCCGCGCTTCGTGGAATGGTACCTGGAGAACCGCCGAGCAGGGACGCCGTAGTCGTCGAGCCGCCGGCTACTGCCCCCCCCGCCGTAGTAGCGGCCTGCTACTGCCCCCCGGCGTAGGCCCGAACGAGGACATCGGCCACCTCGGGGCGCGTGAACTCGGCCGGCGGCCGCTCCCCGCGGGCCAGCATCTCGCGCAGCCGCGTTCCCGAGAGAAAGACGCGCTGTTCCGGCCCCGACGGTGAGGTCTTCGCGGTCGCCATCTGGTCCGTCGTTCGGCACCAGAAGGCGTGCTCGAAGCTCAGTGGCCGGATCCCGAGCACTTCCGGATCGATCCGGTCGAAGATGCGCTGAGCGTCGTAGGTCCCGTAGTAGTCGCCCACGCCGGCGTGATCCCTTCCCACGATGAGGTGGGTGCACCCGTAGTTCCGCCGGATGATCGCGTGAAACAGGGCCTCCATCGGTCCCGCGTATCTCATCGCCAGCGGCAGGGCGGAGAGGAGAACCCGCTCGGCCGGAAAGTAGTTCTCCAGCAGCACGCGGTAGCACTCCATTCGGATGGCAGGAGGGAGGTCGTCCGACTTCGCTTCACCGACCACCGGATGCACGAGAAGGCCGTCGACGATCTCCAGAGCGCACTTCTGCAGGTATTCGTGCGCGCGATGGATGGGGTTGCGGGTCTGGAACGCGACGATCGAGCGCCAGCCTCGTTCGCGAAAGGCGGTCCGGGTCTCGGCCGGAGTGAGGATCTCCTCCCGCTCGACCCCATCGGCGAGAGGCGCGGCACGAAGAAGGTGAATGGGGCCGGCGACGTACACGTCGCCGAGCGCATGAAGCGTGGCGATGCCCGGGTGGGCGGTGTCGACCGTTCCGTACACCGACCGGCTCTCGCGCTCGACGTCCCGCCGGTAGATCTCCGTGACCTCGATCACCCCGGCTAGCTCGCCATCGGGCGAGCAGAGCGCCGCCGGCTCCCCGGCCCGCAGCCGCCCGGCGTCCGTCTCGTGAACCGCCAGAACGACCGGAATCGACCAGGGAAGCCCGGAGGGAAGCCGCATCTCCTGGAGCACGAGCTCGTACGTCTCGCGGTCCATGAAGCCCTCCAGGGGCGAGAGGGCACCGACCGCGAGAAGGTAGAGGTCTGTCACCATCCGGGAGGGAAGAGAGATGGCCGGAAGGCCGGCGGCCTCGGCACGCCAGCGCCGGGCCTCCTCTCTTGCCGGCACGCGGTCGACGAGGCGACCACCGTACGGGTCGATCAGGTCGGAGGACTCGATCGGGGCCAAGCCGTCGCTCTCTCGAGCTGCCGGCCCGGCCGTGCCGGCGGTCACTGGCGGGCGGCCGAAGGTCGCGAAGCTGGCTCCGGTCGGATGTAGGAACGTTGGCGGAGGAAGGAGACGATCTCCTCGACGCACTCCTCGACCTCGCGGCCCTGCGTCTCGACCACGAGCTCTGCGGCCTCCGGCGGCTCGTAGGGTGCGTCGATCCCGGTGAAGTCGGGGATCTCGCCGGCCCGTGCCCGCCGGTACAGGCCCTTCGGGTCCCGCCGCTCGCACTCCTCGATCGGGCAGGACACGTGCACCTCGATGAAATCCTCTTCCCGGCTCATCAGCCTCCGTACCCGATCGCGGTCCCGCCGATACGGCGAGATGAACGCCGTTGCCACGATCGCTCCCGCCTCCGCGAAGAGCTTGGCAACCTCACCGATCCGCCGGATGTTCTCGGTCCGGTCCTCCGGACTGAAGGCCAGGTCCGCGCTCAGTCCCTGCCGCACGTTGTCGCCGTCCAGCACGTACGTGAAGTATCCCTCCTCGAAGAGGCGCTGCTCCACTTGCATGGCGAGCGTGCTCTTGCCGCTGGCGGACAGTCCGGTGAACCAGAGGACGCAACCCCGGTGTCCGCGACGGCTCTCCCGGTCCTCGCGCGATACCGGATTACGCTGCCAGAAGACGTTCTTGGATTCGGAATCTCTCAAGCCGTGCTCTCCTCGAAGAGGTGACGCCCGATCTCGCGGACGAGCGGGGCCACGTCGTCGTACACGTCCGGGCGGGCGCAGAAGATGCCGCCCGGTTGCACCGGATCGTGCTTTCCGTAACGCAGCGGCTTACCCCGGCAATCGGTGACCCGGCCGCCCGCCCCGCGCAACACGGCTTCCGGAGCGCAGGTGTCCCACTCCTTAAGGTAGGGAACGGGGTGCACGTACAGATCCGCCCTTCCGCGCGCCACGAAAGCACATTTTATGCCCACCGATCCCGAGAGCACGATCCGAACTCGGCCGGGGCTCTCCTGGAGTCGCTCCTCCAGCCGGGCGAGCGCGGCATCCGGGTGCGAGCGGGACCGGATGAGCCGCAGAGGCTGGCCCGGCGAGCCCTCGATGCGCAAGGGCGAGGCTCGACCGTCCCCTTCCGGATGCGCCACCGTCCAGGCGCCACCGCCGACGATGCCCAGATAGAGCCGGCCCGCGGCGGGCTCGAAGACGGCCCCGAGCCGAGCCTCCCCTCCGACCGCCAGCCCCACCATCACGCTGAACTCCCCGTTGCGCGAGATGAACTCCTTGGTGCCGTCCAGAGGGTCCACGACCCAGAGCCGTCCGGAGCGATCGGCAGGCGCCGGTGATTCCTCGCTCAGCACCGGTTCTCCGCTTCGAGTCGCGAGGACCTCGAGGATCACGTCGTTTGACGCGTGGTCGGCGCGCGTCACGGGATTCGTCGCTTGGCCTGGCCTCGCTTCCGGAGAACCTTCGATGTCCCGGCCTTCCCCGGCGTCCTTCTCTCGCACCTCGAGGTCGTCGCTCTCGTAGTAGGCGCACGCTGCCGCCCCGCCCACGAGCGCGGCGTGCCCCGCCGTCTCCAGGTCGTCTACCCAGTGAAGCGCTTCCGGCGGGAGCGCCACACCCCAGCGCCCGAGTCCGATCCCGCCGCCCACTCAGGTGCGAACCCGGCTCATGAGACCGAGGCCCGAGCCGAAGAAGAGGGCGTTCGGAAGCCAGGCGGCCAGAACCGGGGGGACGACGCCGCCGGCGCCCAGAGCCTGTGAGATACGGATCAGCATCAGGAAGAGGATGGTGACGCCGAGGGCGATGCCGATCGAGAGCGGAGCACCGCCCCTGCGGGTGCTGTGGGCGAGCGGAGCCCCGAAGAGGACGATGATGAAGCACGTGAAGGGATACGAGATCTTGAGCGCCCGTTCCACGATCAGCTCCCGCGCCGTGCCTCCGGAGCGCTGGATCGCGTCGATGAAACCCCCGAGCTCACGGTACCGCATTTCGTCGGGGTCCTTCGGGTCCGCCAGAAGCTCGCGCGGCTCCTCCAGGAAGTCGATCTGCCAGAGCTCATCGAAGGCGAAGCTTCGCTCCGCCGATGCACCGCCGAAGAAGCGGACGCGCCCCTCCTCGAGCCTCCACCGCGCGCGGGCCGTGTCCCAGGAGGCCCCCTTGGCATCGACCACGTAGGTGGGGTACGGAAAGCCGGTTCCTTCGCGGCTGATCTCGACGTTTGTGATCTCTCCGGCGGCGGCGTCCAGGCGCCGGATCCGGTAGACGAGGCCCGCGTTACCTCGGAACACGAAGTTGTTGCGCAGGTCGTCGGCGCGTGACCGGTGCTCCCCGATGACCTCGGCGGCGCGCCTCGTCGTGATCGGGACGATCTCCGTGAGCCCGAGCGCCACGAAGCTGATCAGCACCGAGAGGGCCAGCATGGGCGCGATCACGCGATAGAAGCTGATCCCGCTCGCCTTGGCGGCGGTCATCTCGAAGTGTCGGCACAGCGAGAACACGGTGAAGACGGCCGCCAGCAAGGCGGCGAGCGGGAAGGCCAGAAGCGTCTGGTTAGGGAACTCGTAGACGTAGTGCAGGAGCACGTCCAGCCGGCTCAGCCCACGACCGAGGTAGGTGTCCAGGTTGTCGACGAGGTCGATCACGATGAAGAGGAACGGCACGCCGAGGACGGACGCCCCGAAGATGCGCAGGAACTGCGTCATCACGTAGCGGTCCAAGACACGTATGCGCACGGCCGGCTCCGCCCTCCCTACCGTTCCAGGTGAATTGCGCGCCACGCCGCCACCAGGCCGGCGAGCCCGAAGAGAACGTTCGGCGCCCACATCGCCCAGAACGGCGACAGGATGAGCCTGTCCGCCAACTCCTCACCGGCGATCAGGGCGACGTAGTAGGCGCTGAAGACCCCGAAGCTCACGGCGACGACCATGCCGATTCCGCCTCGCGGGTGGCGAACGGCGATCGGTGCGCCGATGAGGACGAACACGATGCACGTGGCGGGGATCGAGAACTTCTTGTGGATCTCTACGAGGAAGCGGCCCTCCCTCTCGTGGCCCGTCCGCATCTGAATGATGAACGCCTGGAACTGGTTGATCGGATCTTCGGCGGACAGGGCCGACTCGGCTCGCCTCAGAGCTTCGGATGTCTCACCCTCCACCTCGGCCGAGTCGTCCACCGCAGCTCCTACCTGTTGGGGGGGAGCCTCCACTCCCAGCAGGACCTGGACGAGGGCGGCCGCGTAACGCGCACTCTCGTCGCCGGCGTTCGCGACGATATCGCGCCCCGAGCGGGCCTCCACCTGCATCAGCGCGATGGACATCTCCCGATCGCTGCGGCCCACGTCGTCGAGCCTGAGCTCGTTGGAGACGTCCGAGACCCGCATGATCAGCTTTTCGAAGTACAGCCTCTGGTACTCGTTCTCCTTGTCCTGTTCACGCGAGTGTGTCACCCCCGAGAAGAGAGTGAGGTACAGATCGGTCTGGGCCTCGTTGTAGGCCATCGAGCCGCTGTCGGCGTAGATCAGCCGGGGCTTGGCTCGATCCCGCCCGTCGTACAGGACGACATCCGTCAGGGCGCTCCGGTCCCGGTCGATGCGGGCGACGCGGAGAAAGAGCCTGCCGGGGATCACCTCGTTGATCGCGCGCTCGCGCAGCACGAAGGTGGGCTTCTTCCGCGAGATGCTGGTGATCAGGACCTGCAGCCTGTGGTTCGATTCCGGGAGGACCGTGTTGTTCAGCCACACCATCCCGCCAGCCAGGATCACCGCAACCAGACAGAGCGGGAGGAGCAGGCGCGTCATGCTCACGCCGCTCGCCTTCATGGCTGCGATCTCGTGGTCGGAGGCCAGCCGGTTGAAGGTGTAGAGGACTGCCACGAGCACTGCCATCGGCAGGGTCATGGCGAGAATGAATGGAACGGAGAGCAGGAAAACCTGTGCGATCACGGTCCATTGCAGTCCCTTGCCCACCAGGTCGCCGAAGCGCTTGGCCACCTCGTTCAGGAGCATCAAGGCGGTGAGAGCCAGGGTGGCAAAAAGCAACGGCGCGAAGTGCAGCTTCAGGAGGTACCGCGTGAGGATCCCGGGCCGGAGCCGCGCGAACCTCCGTGCGCCCATCCGGCCCGGACGATCGGAATCGTTCGCGGCGAGCGAGCCGTCCGGCTCGCCCTGACCGGAAGCTTCCGCTGGTCCCACCACCATCAGCAGCCCTTTCGGCGCCTCTGCTTCGCTCAACGGTTGGCCCGAGGCACAGTCGATTCTTCCCGTCCTACGTACGGGAGTTTGATTCTTCCCGTCCTACGTACGGGAAGTTCCCCGACCATCAATCTAGCAGGTCTCAGCGGCCTGCCGGTATCAGGCGACGGAGTGGGCGGCGGCATGGGATCCCCGGTCGGCGACCCCGGGTACTCGAAAGGGCGCGATCCTGCCCACCCGCGCAGCACGGGATAGCGGGCCGACGAGGAGCGATCGGATCGAAAGAGGCGTATTGACCAGGCCCGGTGCCGGTGCTGACCGGATCCTCTGGGTTGACGACGAGGCGGATCTGCTGAAGCCGCACCTGATGAGGCTGAGGCAGGCAGGGTACGTCGTGGATACCGTCATGAACGGCAACGACGCCCTCGAGCTCCTCCGGACCAGGTCCTTCGACCTGGTCCTCCTCGACGAGCAGATGCCAGGCCTGAGGGGCATCGAGGTGCTGAAGGAGCTCCGGCGCCGGGCCCCCCGCCTCCCCGTCGTGATGGTAACCAAGAGCGAAGCCGACACGACCATGCACGAGGCGATCGGGCAGCGGGCGGACGACTATATCGTGAAGCCCACGAGCCCCCGCCAGGTGCTGTCCGTCGTGACGCGCCTCCTTGCCGGGCCCGCCCTGCGGCACGAGCAGATCGCCCGCGACTTCGCACGCCGTTTCGGAGAGCTTCGCGAGCAGGTGGCGCACGCGTCCGGTTGGAAACAGTGGGCGGAGATCTACTCGGAGATCGTCGACTGGGAGCTGCGGCTGGAGGAGTCGAACGAGGCCGGTCTGAAGGAGGTCCTCGACGCCCTGATGACCGACGTCCGGCGGGGCTTCTGCGACATGGTGGTCGGACGATACGAGGAGTGGGTGCACGAGGGCGGTGAGGCGGGTCCGCCCCTTTCGGTGGACGTGCTGCCGCGCTTCCTGGCTCCGGCCCTGGAGGACCCATCGGTCCTGCTGATCATCATGGACTGCATGCGACTCGACCAGTGGCGGGCGATCGTGCCGCAGATCAGCGAGTTCTTCGAAGTCGAGGAGGCGCTCTACGCCTCGATCCTGCCCACGGCGACGCCGTTCTCACGCAACGCCATCTTCAGCGGGCTCTTCCCCGACGAGCTTGCGGAGCGCTACGAGGATTGGTGGGAGGGCGGTGCGGAGTCGGGGTACAACTCGTTCGAGGACGAGCTGTTCCAGAGGCACGTCCAGGATTTGTGCGGCACCTCGATCCACACCCACTACGAGAAGATCTTTTCGAGCGAGGAGGGTGGGGCGATGCTTGGGCGCCTGGTGGGCTACCTGTCCGAGGGTTCGGCGACCGCCCTCGTCTTCGGTTTCGTGGACCTTCTGACCCACGGACGAAGCGAATCCAAGCTGCTGTGGGAGATGGCGCGCGACGCGAGTGCGCTCCGCGGCCTCACGGTGTCGTGGTTCGAGCGCTCCGCCGCGCTCGAGGCGCTCAAAGAGGCGGCCCGACATGGCGTACGGGTTCTTTTCACGACCGATCACGGATCCGTGCACTGCCATCGCTCGGCGACCGTGTACGCGAAGCGAGACGCGACGGCCAATCTCCGGTACAAGTTCGGGGACGATCTTCGCGTCGAGAATCCGTCCGCCGTTCTCTCGGCCAGCGACGCGGACGTGCTCCGGTTGCCGCCGGGGAGCCTGAAGACCAACTATATGGTTTGCCGGGACGATTACTTCTTCGTCTACCCGACGAAGCTCCGCGAGTACCAGCAGCGCTACCGCGACAGCTTCCTTCACGGCGGAATCAGTCCCGAGGAGATGATACTTCCCGCGGCGCTCCTGACCCCCAGGTAGGAGAGGACCGGAGCCTTTGATCTACGTCGGAGTGCCCGCGTACAACGAGCGGCGTACCGTAGGTCTCCTGCTGTGGCGCGTTCGAGAGATCCTCACGCGCATCGAACGAGATTTCGAGATGCTGGTGGTGGACGATGCTTCGACCGATGGGACGGCGGGCATACTGGATCCGTACCGGCGAGTGCTCCCGCTTACGGTCGTCCGGAACCCGCGCCGGATGGGGTACGCCGCGTCGGTCGAGCGGCTGATTCGCGAGGCCGTCGACCGCTCCGCCTACCCGAGACGCGATGCGTTCCTCTGTCTGCAGGGAGATTTCTCGGACGCGCCGGAAACGGTTCCGGAGATGCTGAGACGTTTCGAGGGTGGCGTAGATCTGATCACCGTGGCCCGGGACGAGGCCGCTCCCTCGCGCTCCGTCCGTCTCGCCCGTCGGGGCGCCGCGTTTCTGGGACGCTCCCTTCGAACGCCGCCGGAGATCTCCGATCCGTTTCACGGCTTTCGCATGTACCGCCTGTTCACCCTCAAGCGAGCGCTCGAGCAGCTAGCGGACGATCCGCTGTTGCGGCACCGGGGGTGGGCGGCGAACGCCGAGCTGTTGATGGCGGTTTCGCCCTACGTCCGGCAGGTGGATGAGGTTCCGGCTGCAGCGGGCGGCTCGAGGCACGTTCGTGCGAGCCGCTTTCGGGCGTTCACGGAGTTGTGGAGCGTGTATCAGGCGTCCCGTGACCGTCGGCTGCAGGGGCCGCGGCTGGCAGGTCGCTGAAGAACCCTGGTGGGACGCGCGCATGGGTCTTGTGAGTGGAAGACAAGGGACGAGGAGGAGTCGATGCCCTGTGCATCGTCGCCGACGAGTGACGCCGTATTCGG
>DAOVWI010000217.1 GCA_030636765.1 Gemmatimonadales bacterium | reverse complement strand
GTGAGGCGGGAACGGGCAAGAGTCGACTTCTCTACGAGTTCAAGCGACAGATCGATGCTGACGGTGTTCGCGTTCTCGATGGGCGCTGCCTGGAAGGCGCCGTGAAGGGCTCGTTCGTACCCTTCATCGACGTCCTGCGCGCCCGGCTCGGCATCGAGCGAGGCTCAGTCCCGACCGCAGATGAGATCCTCGAGTCGGTGCTCTCGATCTCCACCGAGCTGGAGGGCTTCGTGCCCTATTACCTGCATCTGCAGGGCGTGGATTCGGACGACCACCCGGTCCCGGATCTGGAGGGCAGGCAGAAGAAGCTCGCGATCCTGGACGCGCTGATCGCCCTGATCACGATCGACGCCGAACGAAAGCCGGTGGCCCTTCTTCTGGAGAACTGGCAGCACTCCTGCGAAGGGTCCCGCGAGGTTCTGAGACGGCTCACCGAGCTCGCTCCGGCGCACCGGCTTCTCATCGTGGTCACGGCCCGACCCGAGCCAGGGCTCGGCTGGGGGTCTCCTGCTTGCCACGTGCCCGTTCATCTGGGCCCGTTGAGCGCGGAGGCGTCCGACGAGCTCGTTCGCTCCGCGCTGGGAGCGGAGAGCCTCCCCCCTGCCCTCGCGGAACACCTCCATAGCAGGACCGGCGGGAATCCCCTCTTCCTCGAGGAGCTGTGCAGAACGCTGGCCGCGGAAAGCTGCTTCAAGGTAGAGGCGGGAGCGGTTCTCATGACCTGTGCACTGGAGAGCTTGGAGCTGCCCGATACGGTCCAGGGCGTGATACGGACGCGCCTGGACGCGCTCGATCCCGCAACCCGCTCCGTCCTCACCCACGCCGCGGTTGTCGGCCGCGAGTTCTCGGAGGCGGTGTTGCGCGGAGCCCTCGATGACATGCCTGTTCTCACCGAGGCACTGGGTTCCTTGAAGGATCTCGGACTGATCCAGCAGGTCGGGGTATCCCCCAACATCACCTACAGGTTTACACACGCCCCGGTGCGGGAGGTCGCGTACGAGAGCCTCCTGCGTCACCGCCAGAAGGAGCTTCACCAGAAGGTGGCCGAGGTAATCGAGGAGCTGTACCCGGAGGGCCTCGACCTACACCTGGATCGCCTCGCCTCCCATTTCGCTGCCGCCGGAGTCTGGTGGAAGGCCGTGCTGTACGGCCAAAGAGCGGCGGAGCGGGCAGAAAGCCTCAGCCAGTTCGCGGACGCCCTCGAGCTCCTCGACGAGACGCTGGAGGCGGCGAGCAAGCTGCCCTCTCGCGAGGAGCGGGAGGAGGTACGGCTCAGAATCCTGTTCAAGCAGGAGCGGCTTTGCGAGACCGTCGGCCTGCGAGAGCGCCAGCAAGGCATCTGCGGCGAGCTCGTGCGCCTGCTGGAGCCCGGCGGCACCTCAAAGCGGCTCGCCGAGGCCTATCTCCGCCAAGCAGATCTATACACGCTCACCCACCAGTTCCGCCTCGCGGAGCGCGAGCTCAGCAGTTCCCTCCGTGTGGCGCGCGAGCTCGTTGACCGGGCCGCGGAGCGCAACGCGCTTCGCAGCATCGGCCTCCTTCGCTGGCACCAGGAGCGTAACGAGGAGGCGATCTCGCTCCAGGAACAGACCCTGGCCATCGACCGCGAGCTGGCTGACCCCGAAGGCATGATGATCGAGCTCGCCAACCTCGGGAACCTATACAAGGGCCTGGGCCGATACGACGAAGCGCTGGAGTTATTGCACGAAGCCGTCCAAGTGCGCGAGCGCTACGACGGAGACGACGTCGGGGAGCTCGACAAGAAGCTCAGCTACGTCCTTCACAACATCGGGAACATCTACCGCTCGCTCGGAGATACCGACAAGGCGCTGGAGTACATCGACCGGGCCGCGTCCCATGCCGGCGGGTCGATGCTCGCGGTTCATCGCTCGTACCACCTGATGTCGCTTGCCCACATCCAGCTGCAGGAGGGGCAGATAGAGGAAAGCCTGGAGCTTTACCGCCAGGCCGTCGAGGCGAGCCGGCGCGCCAGCACCGCGGATGGATTCGCCCAGGCACAGCGTGTCCTCGGCGAGGTGCTGGTCAGCCTCAAGCGTTGGACCGAGGCCCTCCCTCACCTCCTCGAGGCCGCTGAGACGTTCGGCCGGCTGAGAGACACCGAGTCGGAGGCCGCGATGCGGCAGGCGGCCGCCAAGGCGTTCGAGGCCGAAGGACGTTTGTCGGAGGCCGCGTCAGCCTGGGGTCGGGTTCGGGTGCTCGGCGAGAGATACCACGATGACGCGAGGGTCCTGACCGCGTGGGAAGCTGTGGCGAAGCTCTTCAGATCCGATGATCCGGAGCGGTCGCTGCGCCTCTATAATAAGGCGATTCAGTTGGCCAGAACGCTGGCCGACGCCCCCAGGGTGGCGTCGCTGTCCAACTCGCTCGCGATCCTCTACTGGCGCAGAAATGAGCACGAGCGAGCCCTGGAGTGCTACCGTGATGCGCTCCACGTCTACAAAGACCTCGAGGACTGGGTGCATGCAGGCCTGATCCTCAACTCGCTCGGCGTCACCCTACGCGACATGGGGCAGACAGAGGAGGCGGTGGCCAACCTCCGCGAAGCTCTGGAGGTCAATCGCATGACCGGGGAGCGTCTCCTGGAGGCGCACAGCCTAGCGGTTTTGGGCGAGCTCGAACACGAGAGCGGAGACTACGAGGCCGCCGTGGAACATCTGGAGGCGTCGCTCGCGATCAGGCGTGACCTGGACGATCGTCCGGGGATGGGATGGTTGCTCTATCGCATGGCGCGCGCGAACTCGGCGCTCGGATCGGTCACGGCCGCTCGCGGCCTTGCGGCCTCCGCGGTGGAGATTGCGGAGGAGTTGGCCGACCGCGAACTTGGCGAAGCTTGCCGCGCCCTCGATATCTAGTCGTTAATCTCCACGTCCAGCGGAGCTTTCGGGGCGCGGATCGACCGTATCGGACCCGTCATAGTCCAGAGGTATCCAATGCCACGCTTCATGGTAGAGCGAACTGTCGAGGACATCTCGATGGAGATGCTCGAGCAAGTCACGCGTCGCTCCAGGGAGGTGATGGCCGACATGAGCGGCGTGAGGTGGACTCGGAGCTTCGTGTCCGAGACGGAAGGCAAGATCTACTGCGAGTACGACGCCCCGAGTGCCGAGCTCATTC
>DAOVWI010000047.1 GCA_030636765.1 Gemmatimonadales bacterium | reverse complement strand
TGCGCCGGCACCTCGAAGAGCGTCTGCGACGGCACGTGGTACAGGCCCACGGCCTCCACCTTCAGGCCGAGTGCGCTCTCCACGGCCACCTGGTAGAGGGTGAGCTGGGGGTTCACTCGTACTTGCTCAAGCTGCGGGGCCTTGAAGCCCGACTTGTAGTCGACGATCCGAACCGCGCTCCGGCCCGCGTCGCTCGCTTGCCCGTTGCCCTGCCCGTTCAGCTTGTCCACGCGATCGATCTTGGCGACGAGCGGCACGCCGTCGAGCTCGAAGCGGATCATGCCCTCGACGAGCAGGGCGGGCCGGAATCCCGGAGCGTGGGCCGCGCGGAAGTCCCGGATCATCTGGAGGCCGTCGGCCCGGGCGCGCTCGCGCTGCTCGTCGGACGCGTAGGCGGCCGGATCGATCTCGGCCTCGAAAGCCTGGATCATCTCGTCCAGCGTGGCGGGCTCGGAGATCCGCCGCTGGTAGAAACACTCGAGCCCCGCATGGATCGCGGAGCCGAGGTTCATGAAGCGGTTCGTCTTCGTCGGCCGATCGTCCACGTACTGGAGCTTCCACTTCTGTGGACACGTCTCGTAGGTGGACATCGAGGTCTGGCTGAGTCGGCGCATGGCGTAGCTGCTACTTCTCGAGGAAGGTCCGAACGTTATTCGGCTGGCTTCTCAGACGGTACACTAGCGGAGGGCTCTGACAGCCGATGACCTGCCATTGACACCGAGACCCACCGTTGGAACCCCCGTTCGCCGTTGGACCGCGGTTGGGTTCATGGTCACCAAGGGCCGAGGTCAAAGCGAAACTCTCCTCCTGCGTCCGCAGCGCGGAACGGGGAAAGCCAATCGTCATCACGCGCCACGGCAGGCCCGTCGCCGCTCTCGTGAGCGCGGAGGATCTCGATCGGATCCAACGACTGCGCCTGGCCGGGCCCGAGGGTGGCCTGGCCAGCCTCGCAGGCGGGTGGGAGGAGTCCGGCGACCTTGCGGCATGGCTCGAGAGTTGGTCGCGGGACCGGCGCCGATCCCAAGAGCCTCTGGCCTGAAGGCGGTGGCGTACCTCTTTAATACCGACGCGATCTCCGAGCTGCTTCGTCCCCGGCCACTGCCGGCGTACGTGGAATGGCTGAGGGCGGTCTCGAGGGAGGACCAGTTCACCAGCGCCGTCGTCCTCGGAGAGCTGTTCGAGGGAGCCTTCCGATCGACGGCCCGCCGGCGACATCTCGAGAACATCGAGGCGCGGGTTCTGCCAACCGTCACCGTACTTCCCTACGACCTCGCCGTGGCACGCGTCTTCGGACAGCTGGAAGCCCACCTCCGGTCCGAGGGCCGTCCGCTCGCGGACGCCGACCTTCAAATCGCGGCCACGGCCGTATACCACGGCCTCGATCTCGTGACCGGCAACATCCGCCACTTCGACCGGGTGCCCGGCCTCGCGATCCATCCCGTTCTCGAGAAGGCGCGGCACGACCGATAGGAGGGCGGCTCTCAGCGCATCCCGGCGGCCACGTCCGGCTCCCGATCTGCCCAGCGCAGCGGCGGGAACGGCCGTTCGCGCGGATACACCTCGTCAAGCGTCTCGCCATCGTACAGCCGGCCGTTCTTCATCACGTAGCGGATCTGGGCCGTGTTGCGGATCGCGTCGAGCGGATTGGCGTCGAACACGATAAGGTCGGCCAGCTTCCCAGTCTCGAGGCTGCCGATGTCGTGGCCGAATCCGATCGCCTCGGCACCCAGGATCGTCGCGGCCCTGAGCGCGTTGTGCTCGGACATGCCTCCGGACTGCAGGGACCAGAGCTCCCAGTGGTAGCCAAGGCCCTGCAGCTGGCCGTGGCTCCCCACTCCGACCCGACCACCCGCCTCGATCAGCTCCTTCGCGAACCGGGCATGCTGCTCGAAGACGTACTCCTCCTCCATGAACCAGCCGGCCCCCCCTTGGCTGCTGCCGCGACGACGGGACTTGGCGTCGATCTCGGCGTGCGGGGTGAAGCGGCGCAGTTTCGCGTCGTCGTGCACGGGCTCCGTCGCGTAGTAGAAGTTCTCCCCGAACGGCCCGCCGTAGGAGACGAGCAGGGTCGGCGTGTGCGTGATCCCGGTCTCTACGAACAGCTCGATCACATCCTCGTAGATCGGGAGGATCGGGAGTGAGTGCTCGAGGCCCGAGTAACCGTCGATGGCATGGGTCAGGTTGAGCGGAAAGTCGAGCCCGCCCTCCGTGGTCGGCATCAGCTCCAGCTCCCGGGCGGCCATGATCAGCCACTGCCTCTGCTGCCGGTTCCCTGACATGTACATCTTGAACGTCTTCGTGTCATAGTAATCGCTGTAGCGGCGCAGGACGTCGCGGGCGTGATCGAGGTCCCGGATCTGCTCCGAGATGAAGACGCCGGGGCCGGTCGAGTAGATGCGCGGGCCGATCAGGTCGCCCGTCTCCACCCGGTCGCTGTAGGTGAGGATGTCGGTCGTGGAGGTCTGGGGATCGCGGGTCGTGGTCACCCCGTAGGCGAGGTTCGCCGGATACTGCCAGACGCGAGTGTTGTGGATGCCCGCCACCAGCCACTGGGCGTGGTAGTGGGTGTCCACGAATCCGGGGATGATCGTGGTCCCTGTCACGTCGATCTCCCGTGCGTCCGAGGGCGTTTCGACCTCGGCGCTCGGCGCGACCCGCTCGATGCGGCTGTCGCGGACCACGATCGCCGCATCCTCGATGATCTGATCGCCGACCATGGTGACGGCGCGTCCGCCCCGAAGCACCACGGTCCCTCGAGGGAGGTCCCGCTGCGCCGTGATCTCGATCCGCCTCTCCGCCGGCTCGTAGCGGGGCTCCTCCTCTTCTTCGCCTTGCCCTTCGCCGGCATCCGCTTCCGCCTCGCCTTCATCCTCGCCTTCGTCGGCTTCGGCCTCGCCTTCGTCCGGCGCTTCTTCCTTGGCCGAGGCCTCAGCCTTCTTGACCGCCTTCACGCTGTCCTCAAAGACCTTCGCGCGCTCGAGATCGTAGACAAAGTGTGCGTTCCCGATCGTCCAGTGGACGGTTCGGCCATCGTCCCCCCAGGCCGGGAAACCTCCGCCGACATCGGTGAGCTTGCGGACAGGGAAGGCGGCCTCCTCCGGCTTGGCCACGGAGACCGAAGGCGTCTCGCCGCCCACGTACGGCACCGTCACGACGTACAGGTCGTTCACGACCGCTGCGAGCGCCTTTCCTCCCGCGGGGGACAGGAGCACGAGCGAGGCACGCATGGGCTCCTCTGCCCCGGGGAGCTTCGCGCCCACCACCTTGAGGTGCTGCTTCTCATCGGTTCCATCCCACCGGAAGGAGACGAGCCCTTCCGAGCGGCTGAAGGCGTAGATCCGGTCGCTGGAGCCCGAGAAGTGGGGCGCCGATCGGTCACCCGCCGGTGCGACCAGCTGGAGATCCCCGCCCGTCGCCGGCACCCACACGAACTCTTCGCCGAGGCCGCCTCGGAAGAAGCCTCTCGCCTCCTGCATGTCCCGAGCGGCGCTTCGTACCGCCACGATGCGCGACCCGTCCGGCGACCAGGCGGGTTGCCGGTAGTAGCCGGACACCCCCGTCAACCGCTCGGCCGGCCCATCGCCGTCCGCACGTACGCGGTAGATGTGGCCGCCCGCCGTGTCGGACCACGTCACGAAGGCGATCCAGCGGCCGTCGGGCGACCAGGCAGGCTCGAATTCGCCTACCTCCAGGTCGGTGAGCCGGACGGGGTCGCCGTCCGGGTAGTCCATCACCCGGAGGTGGTCCAGGACGACGAACGCCAGGCGATCGCCTCCGGGAGAGGGGACGGCATCTCGAATCTGCCGAACGGTGAACGTGGGAGCGTCTTCGATGCGGTACGCGAAGCGCACTTCGGGGCCCAGGGGCAGATCGACCTCGATCCGGAACGGAACCTCGGTCGCCTCGGCGCCGTCGACCGGCACACGCCAGATTCGCCCGCCGTAGGAGACGACCACTTCCCGCGAGTCGGGCGCAAAGGCGTAGCCGGGCAGCACGTCCAGGCTGGCCCTCGATTCCTGATCGTCGCGCTGCACCGGGTAGGCGAGCCACCGCTCCTCGCCGGACTCGGTGTCGCGAATGCGTAGCCCCGTGTGCTCGTCGTGCCGGCTACCGTATACCAGCCACCGGCCGTCCGGGGAGATCGCCGGGCGGAAGGCCGAACCGTACCGCGCCGACATCGTCGTCCGCCGGCCGGTCTCCCGGTCGTACACGGCGAGTTGGTACTGGGGAAAGATGGCGTTGTATTGCCAGTTTCCCGTCCGCTCCGCGAACCAAATGTAGCGCTCATCGGGCCCGAAGGTCGCGCCCAACGTCTTCAGCTCCTCGGGCTCCTTGACGAGCGCCGTTCCCGTTCCCCCATCCACGTGGTAGAGCCACAGCTTGGCTGGTCCGAAGAGCCCATCGATCCTGGACGCCACGATATAGCCCCCGTCTGGTGTCCACTCCGGAGAGGCGTACTCGTTCGCCTTCCCCTTGGTGATCTGGAGGGTGTCGCGGCCGTCGACCGAGATCACCCAGATGTTCTCGCCTCCGCTCCGGTCCGAGACGAAGACGACGCGGCTCCCGTCGGGACTGAAGCGAGGCTGCGCATCGAACGCCAATCCCTCGGTGAGCCGGTCCGCCTCCCCTCCCCCGATCGGCAGCAGGTAGAGATCCCCGAGATGATCGAACACGATCCGTGATCCATCCGGACTCACGTCCAGCGACATCCACGTCCCACGGTCCGCGGTGAAGCGAAGCGTGCGGGTCGGCTCGAGAGGGAGGCCCTTCTTCTCCTCGTCGTCCTCCTCCTTCTCCTGCGCCGTGTCCTGCAGTACGGCAGCGGCCGGCGGCAGGGCAGCACCGAGCCGTACGGCAGCACCCGCCCACGCCGCAGGCGCCGGAGCGGGTTTCCAGAGGACCATCGAGAGACCGGCGATGAACGCCGAAGCCAGGGCACGAAAAGCGAGGTTGAGCCCGCAATCCTTCACGATCTTCATGGGCGCGAATCCAGTCGTGGTTCGAGAAGTAGAAAGAGCGAAGGGCAAAATCAGCAGGGCATCAGACCGGCACAAGGGGAGGAGCGCGTCGTGCCTTGGAGCCACCCCAATAGCGGCCAGCGTGCTCGCTGCCAGGTCGTGAGCCTCCACGCAGTATTCTTATCGTGATCGCTCAGCCTCTGGAAGCGATTGAGACGACCTGGTTGGAGTTTGCCAAATACGACAAGGAGGGGACGGTGCCCAGGATTCGAATCTTCGAGAAGACGCTGGTCCAGGTGTGGCTGGTTGACGACCGGGGCAGAGGGCTGCGGGAGCTGAAGCAGCCTATCGCGCATTTGCCGGGAAAGGTCGACTGGTCGCAAACAGCCGCCACGTGTAGACCGATCGGAGACGAGGGCCTGGAGATCGACCTGGTGTTCGAGAAGGAGGATTCGTAGCGGCGTTGGCTGGCCAGCCTGGTTCGGCGCCCCGGCCCGCTGCACTTTGGGGGATCCACCTGGCAAGAGGAGGCGCCATGACGCGCAGGCTACCGTGGACCGCGAGCGCCGCCGTGATCGGAATCGCTCTCGTCGGCTGTGGCGAGGTGAATACCTCGACCTTCGTCGATGACGAGGCCCTCGCCGACGCCACGAGCGGTGACAACTGGCTCGCCTACGCGCGGAACTACAGCGAGCAGCGCTACAGCCCCCTCGCTCAGGTGAACGACGGGAACGTGTCCGAGCTCGGCATCACTTGGTACGTGGACCTCCCCGACGACCGGTCTCTGGTGGGCACTCCGCTCGTCGTGGATGGAGTCCTCTACTACGAAGGGAGCTACAACGTCCTCCGCGCCGTGGACGCGACGACGGGCGAGCTCCTGTGGGAGTACGATCCCGAGGTGATCGAGCACGCGGGCGATCGGCTCCGGATGATGTGGGACTACAGCCGCGGCATCGCCTTCTGGAAGGGGGCGGTCTACGTGGCCACCATGGACGGTCGCCTGATTGCCGTGGATGCGAGCGACGGAACCGAGCTCTGGAGCCAGATGACGGTGGACCCGGCTCTGCCGCTCATCATCACGGGCGTCCCGAAGGTCTTCAAGGACAAGGTGATCATCGGGAACGGCGGGACGGAGTTCGGCCCGATCCGCGGCTACGTAACCGCCTACGACGCGGCCACGGGCGAGCAGGCTTGGCGGTTCTATGTGGTGCCGGGCAATCCCGCGGACGGCTTCGAGAGCGAAGCCATGGCGATGGCCGCCGAGACCTGGACCGGTGAGTGGTGGAAGTACGGCGGCGGCGGCACGGTATGGAACGCGATCACCTACGATCCCGAGTTCGACGTCGTGTATCTGGGGACGGGCAACGGCGCGCCCTGGAACACGAAGATCCGTAGTCCCGACGGCGGCGACAATCTCTTCCTCTGCTCGATCGTGGCCCTCGACGCCGACACCGGCGAGTACCGCTGGCACTATCAGACCACGCCCGCCGAGGCCTGGGACTACAACTCGAACATGGACATCGTGCTGGCCGATCTCACGATCGACGGCCGGGAGGTGAAGGCCCTCCTCCACGCGCCCAAGAACGGTTTCTTCTACGTGATCGACCGGGAGACGGGCCGGTTGCTCTCGGCCGAGCCCTTCTCCAAGGTGACGTGGGCGTCGGAGATCGATCTCGAGACCGGCCGTCCGGTCGAGATCGCGGGTGCCCGGTACGAGGACGGGGAGGCGGAGGTGTACCCGAGCCCGTGGGGCGCGCACAGCTGGCACGCGATGTCCTACAACCCCGGTACCGGCCTGGCGTACATCCCCACGATGGAGATAGCGGGGCTGTTTTCGGACGAAGGCATCGACGTGCAGGCCTGGCGCTCCCCCGACTGGGCCTTCGACGGCGCGGGAGTCCACCTCTTCGGGGCGGACACCCCGGCCGACGCCGGGACAAGCTCGCTGAAGGCGTGGGATCCGGTGGAGCAGCGAGCCGTCTGGGAGGTGCCGCTTCCCGGGGCCTGGAACGCCGGCACGCTGACGACGGCCGGGAACCTGGTCCTCCAGGGGCGGGCGGACGGGCAGCTCGTCGCCTACCGGGCGGACGATGGCGAGGCGCTCTGGAGCTTCGATGTCGGCTCCGGCATCTCCGCTCCACCCATCACGTACGCCGTCGACGGGACACAGTACGTGTCGCTGCTCGTGGGCTGGGGCGCCGCGATGACCGGGCTCGGCGGCTCACTGGCGGCCCAGCACGGCTGGGCGTACAAGGTGCACCCGCGTCGGCTGGTCAGCTTCGCCCTCGGCGGCGATCGGGAGCTGCCGCCCTCACCCCCGCCCTTCATCCCCGAGCCCATCGACGCCCCCGACTTCGTGATCGACCAGGTGCTCGCCGAGGTCGGGGCGCCCATCTACAAGGGCAAGTGCGCTCTCTGCCACGGTCCCGTCGCCGTGTCGGGCGGAAACGCGCCCGATCTGCGCGCTTCTCCGGTCGTGCTCTCGCACGAGGCGTTCGTGGACGTGGTGATCGGCGGCGCCCGCAGGACGTTGGGCATGCCGCAGTTCATCGGGCTGTCCGAGATCCAGGCCGGCGCCCTCCAGCACTACATCCGGGCTCAGGTGGCGAGCGCGCCCCCGGAGTAATCGCATCGGCTTCCCCGCGGGCGGTTCCTTTCGGGACTGCCCTTTGGGGGGCCGCCCCATCTCGCTCCGTCAGCCGGGGATCCAGATCTTCTTCACATCGATCAGCTTTGCTTTTCCGGCAATATGCAAAGGGGTGGCGGACTTCGTGTAGAACGCAAAGCCCTTGTAGCTCGTCAGATAGCGGAAACGGCCTCCGAAACGGCTACCTTCCGAACGAATGACGAGCGGCTCATCCTGCCAACTCACAATGTGCTCAAACACCCTCGATTCCACGTGCACGATCGTGCCAGACGCCTTGATCGCCTGGGCAGCTGCGACAGCACCGGCTACGGCCATAGCTAGATTCTCCTTCCTTGGTCAGCGCGTGAGCACCTGAACGACGAACCTGTGGCGGCAAGCCCCCGCGGTTACCCGGGGACGTCGCGGGAGATGAGTCGGGACAGGAGCCACGGCTTGCGGCGCAGCAGCCTGGCGATCGGCGAAGGTACCTCGGGATGTATGCGAACCTCGCTGCGCCGCTCCGGCCATTCGAACGGCAGATCGACTCGTTCGCCTGGCTCGCCAATCGACTCGAGGGTTGCTAGCGCGGCACGCAGAACCTGGAGCTGTCCGCTCCGGTCGTGCGGCTGACCGAATGGGCGACCCAGGGGATACCCGATTCCGGCGAGCCGCGGCACACGGACCGACTCGGTAAGGGCCGGAATCATCGACAGCGTCGTCGTGGAGAGCCCCGCCGCTTCCATCTCTCTCTGAACCAGTCCCACGGACCAGCAGCAGACGGGTCAGAACGGCACGAGCAGGACGGCATCCACCGCGTCCTCCTTCAGCCTCCGGATCATCTCGGGCGTGCTCTGGCCGAGCAGGACGCTCGGCTGGAGGATGTAGCCCATGAACGAGTAATGCCTCTCGGCCGAGCGACCGATCTCCCCGGTCCGCTCCAGCTCCAAGAGCCGGCCCAGCGGAAAGAGGCAGTTCAGGTCCTGCTCCGCGTACGACGGGTCGGTGTGCAGGTGGCAGATGCGGACGTCCTTTTCGGTGGCCGTGCGCGGGAGCACTCGAAAGGACGGATCTCCCCACCACGGGTTCCGCCGCTCGCCTTCCTGGTCAAACGGCCGATCCGTGGCGAGCGCAATGCCCGCGGTACTGACCAGGGCGACCGTACACTCTTCGAGCGGCTTTTCGAGCGGCGTCCACGGGATCTCTCGGCGCGGCTCGCGCGCGGCCCACGCCTTCAGAACGCGGCGCGTGAAGAAGTCGACGTAGCGGTACGAGTCCACGGTCTTTTCCATGAGCATCAGCCTCGCGTCACGAGCCGGGAGCTAGAACGGATTCGTGGCGAAGACCGAGAACTCCGGGATGAACCCACGGCGATCGACCTTCAGGGCTCCGATGATCGCGTCGGCGATCTCCTCGGGCCGCAGCTTCTTGGCGGATGCCGTCTGCTCGTAGCCGGCCTTGGACGAGAACCCGGTCACGACCTGGCTGGGATTCACGAGCATGACGCGCACGTCGTGGCGCCGCAGCTCGTCGCGCCAGCACTCCGTCATGCCCCTCAGCGCGAACTTGGAGGAGCTGTACGCCGTGCTCCCGCGCCCCCCCTTGAGTCCCGACGTGGAGGAGATGTTGATCAGCTCGCCACTTCCCTGCCGGACGAACTGGCGGGCCGCCTCACGCGCCATCAGGAAGGCGCCGAAGACGTTGGTGCGATAGACGCCCTCGAGCTCCTCGAGCTCCATCTCGACGAGAGGCTTGAAGACGCCGTATCCGGCGTTGTTGACCAGGATGTCGAGACGGCCATGCTTCTCGATCACCGCGGCCACGGTCCGAACGGCGTCGGCCTCGACGCCTACATCACCGGCGATGAAGTCCACCCCCATCTCCTCGGCGGCCGCCCGCAGGGCGTCCTCCCGCCGGCCCGTGATCGTGACCTTGGCCCCCTCGGCCTTCAGGGCCTCGGCGATGCCCCTGCCGATCCCCTCACTTCCACCCGTGACCAACGCCACGGCGCCCTTGAGCTCCATCGTTTCTCCTTTCAGCTAGGCTGGGTGGTCATGCTGGACGGCGGCCTGCCACGAGGTGTGCGCGCCCACAGCACAGGCTAAGCGACGCCACATCAACAACTTCGGGCGGCGGCCCGCCTGGCGCCCTTCAACAAGACCCGACATTTGATTATAGTGAAGGTCCGTCCTGCCTTTTTCCTGGCACCGTACCAGGTGTGCCCACCGCGGCTCCACAAGCCGGAGCCATCGAGCCAAGCCGTTCCGGTCACCGCCTGTCAACAGGAGAGGGATCGTGCGTAAGCTTGCGGCCCTACCGAATCCACGATCGCGCCGCGCCGGCAAGCCCAGGCTGGCTGCAGACCTTCTCGAGCTGGCGCATACCGATCCGCTCACCGGACTTCCGACACGCCGCGTTCTCGACAGGCTTCTCGCGTGCGAATTCGAGGCGGGCGGGCGGAAGCGCAGATGCTCGATCGTCAAGATCGACATTGACGCCTTTTGGCGGTACAACGGCGACCTGGATCCGAAGGCAGGTGATCTGGCGCTCTTCATCATCGGGTTGATTCTAAAGTGTCACGCGCGAAGCAGCGACGTGGCCGGTCGCTACGGCGGAGACGAGTTCCTCATCCTCCTTCCGCGCACGGGACATCGGCGCGCGCTCTCCTTTGCAGAGCGGATCACGTGGGACGTGGCCTCTCAGTTCACGGGTGACGGAAGCCGCCTCACGGTGAGCTGCGGGGTCGCCAGCCGGGAAGCTTCCATGACCCGATACGGTCAGCTGATGGAGTCGGCCGACGGTGCCCTGCACGCGGCCAAGTGCCAGGGCGGCAACCGGGTCGTTGTCGCCCATCCTCTCCTCTCGACGGCCTTGCTCGAGCACCGGGCACACCTCCGAGCCTCACGAGTGCTGAGAGCCGGTTGACCTGAGCTGCGACCTGCTGGCAGGCCGTTGGCCGAGTCATCCTACGGCCGCGCCAACAGCAGGGGCTCGAGTGCCCGCCAAACCGTCCTCGCCACCATCGCATGGCCGGCCGCCGTCGGATGGATCCCGTCGGGCTGGTTGAGCGTATCCACGCCGGCAACGCCGGCCAGGAGGAACGGGATCAGGATGGCTCCCGTCCGGGCGGCGGCACTCGGGAAGACGGCGCGGAAGCGGTCGGTGTAGCTGTCCCCCAGGTTCGGCGGGGCTTCCATGCCCGCCAGAACGAGACGCGGCGGCGGCGTGAGACCGGCGGCGCGCTGGAGGATGGCGAGGACGTTGGCCTCGAGGCTGTCGGGGTTCTGACCCCTGAGGCCGTCGTTGCCGCCCGTCTCCAGGATCATGATCGTCGGGGGCTCCTGCCCGAAAAGCCACTCCGTCCGGCGGAGCGCCCCGGCGGAAGTCTCCCCGCTCACGCCGGCGTTCACCACCCGGTACCGGTACCCGGCCGAATCGAGCATGCGCTGGATCAGGGCCGGGAACGCCAGGGACGGATCGACACCGTACCCTGCGGTCAGGCTGGTGCCGAGAAAGAGGATCACCGGAGCATCGGAAGACGCGGCCGTCGATGACAGCGCACGCGTCGAAGCCGCCGACGGCGCGGACGCGGACGGCGCGACCGATGACGCAGCCGGCGGCGCCGGCTCGCGCGGGGCGTCGCTCCCGCCGCACGCCGCGAGGCATGAAGCCAGAAGTACGGCAGCAGTGTATTGGCGGACCATTGAACCCGATCGTTGAGGACACCCGATGCTGCGATGTGAAGGACTGACCCAGACCTACCTTTCCGGTGGACGGCCGCTTACCGTGCTGGAGGATATCACCTTCGCGCTAGAGGACGGCGCTTTTCTGGCCATCGTCGGCCCCTCCGGCAGCGGCAAGACCACCCTGCTCGGGCTGCTCGCCGGACTCGACCTCCCCGCGGCCGGCACGGTCTGGCTCGATGGAGCGAACCTCACGGTCATGACCGAGGACGAGCGCGCACGGACCCGGTCAGCCAAGATCGGATTCGTCTTCCAGTCGTTCCAACTCATCCCGACGCTCACGGCTCGGGAGAACGTGCAGGTTCCCCTCGAGCTCCGCGGGGAGCCGTCGAAGGCTCGCGCCGAGGAGCTGCTGGGCCAGGTCGGGCTCGGCGACCGGATGGACCATTATCCGGCGCAGCTCTCGGGCGGGGAGCAGCAGCGCGTGGCACTCGCTCGCGCCTTCAGCATCCGACCCAAGATTCTCTTCGCTGACGAGCCCACGGGCAACCTGGACGCCGGGACGGGCCGGACGATCATCGACCTGATCCTCGAGCTCAACGAGGCCGAGGGCACGACGCTCGTTCTGGTCACGCACGACCACGACATCGCAAGCCGCGCCCGGCGCACCATCCGACTCTCCGATGGGCGGATCGTCGAGGATCGGACCGCCGCGTGATGGGCCCCTTCCCCCGCCGGACCCACCGCACAGCCACCTGATGGACCCATTCGTCCGGCGGATGGCATGGCGCGAGACCCGAGGATCGCGACGCCGTCTCCTGCTGCTCACCGGCGCCATCGCCGCCGGAGTCGCCGCCCTCGTCGCTGTGAACTCGTTCGCGGCGAACCTTCGGGGATCCGTGACCCGGCAGGCCCAAGCCCTGTTCGGCGCTGACCTATCGATCTCCAGCCGCCGGGAGTTCACCCCGCGCGTCCAGGCCCTGCTCGACACGCTCGTGGCTTCCGACCCCGCCCGGGGACTCGGGCCCGGCCGCAAGGCCCGGGTCGTCAGCTTCTCCGGCATGGCCTACGTGCCCCGTACCGAGGGCGTCCGGCTGGTCCAGGTGGCCGCCGTCGAGCCGGGGTACCCGTTCTACGGAGAGATCCGGACCGACCCCCCGGGCGCGTGGAGCCAGCTCCAGAAAGGGGACCGGGTGCTGGTGGACCCGAGCCTGCTCACGGCCCTCGGCGCCCGAAGAGGCGACACCCTCGCCCTGGGCGAGAGCCGGTTCGTCATCTCCGCCACGGTTCTCAACCAGCCCGGCAGCATCGCCGTGGCGGCCTCCTTCAGCCCACGCATCTTCATCGCCGCCGGCGACCTCCCGGCCACCGGCCTGCTGCGCTTCGGCTCCCGCGTCGGGTACGAGACATTCGTGAAGCTGGCCGATCCGGACCGGGCCACGGCCATCTCCAAGGAGTACCGGCCGATCCTTCGACCGGAGCGGGCGGGCATCCGGAGCGTCGAGGAGAATCGCTCGGACCTCACCGAGGGCCTGACTCAGCTGAGCAACTACCTGGGGCTCGTCGGATTGATCGCCCTTCTCCTGGGCGGAATGGGAGTGGCCAGCGCGGTCCACGTCTTCATTCGGCAGAAGCTCGACACGATCGCCGTGCTCCGCTGCCTGGGTGCCGAGACAAGCCGGCTGTTTTCCATCTACCTCGTTCAGGCCCTCGCCATGGGCGCGCTGGGAAGCCTCATCGGCGCCGGGCTCGGCGGAGCGCTTCAGCGGGTCCTGCCGCTGCTTCTCGCCGACCTCCTGCCCATCGACGTTCAGGTCCACCTCGATCCCGGCGCCGTGGCCCTGGGCGTCGGCCTGGGGATCTGGGCCTCCGCGGTGTTCGCCCTGATGCCCCTCCTCGGGATTCGTCGCGTCTCGCCTCTCATGACGCTGCGGCGGGACGTGGAGCCCCCACGCCGGCGCCGGGACCCAGCCCGACTGCTGGCGGCGCTCGTCCTGGCCGGCAGCGTGGCGGCGCTCGCCGTGCTGCAGGCGGGCGGGCTCCGTGACGGCCTCGGCTTCACGGCGGGCATCGGCGTGGCGGTCCTTTTCCTCTGGCTGGCATCCCTCGGGCTGATCCGAGGCGTCCGCCGATGGTTTCCGTCCCGATGGCCCTACGTCTGGCGGCAGGGATTGGCCAACCTCTACCGGCCCGCGAACCAGACCGTCACCGTGGTGCTCTCGCTCGGCTTCGGCGCGTTCCTGCTGAGCACCCTCTTCCTGGTCCAGCACAACCTGCTTCGCGACCTGAGGATGGACGGCCGGGGCGCACAGCCCAACCTGGCCTTCATCGACATCCAGCCCGACCAGCGGGAAGGGGTGCTGGAGGAGCTGCGCGCGGAGGGGTTTTCCTCGTTCGAGGCAGCGCCGATGGTCCCCATGCGCATCAGCTCCGTGAAGGGGACCCCGGTCGTCCTTCGGCAGCCGGACGAAACCGGCTCGAGCGAAGCGGAGGAGGCCGCGGCGCG
>DAOVWI010000184.1 GCA_030636765.1 Gemmatimonadales bacterium | reverse complement strand
TCGATCGTCGAACCGGCGGAGGGTTTCCTCGTCAGGGGCCGAGTCGAGGCTGAGCATCTCGACGACGTGGTCGACCGTCGGGAAGCTCTCGAGCGGAGGGGCGCCCACGCGCTGGGTCGGGGAGTCGGACGCTCTCAGCTCCGGAAAGCGCTCCTCGAGCTCCTTCAGCTCGCTGAAGAGAGCGTCGTATTCCTCGTCGGAGATCTCCGGCGCGTCCTCCACAAAGTAGAGGTGCGCATGGCGCCCGAGAGTCTCGCGCAGCTCCTCGACGCGCTTTTGGGCGCTCCGTCGGTCCATGTGCTCCTTCCAATTCCGCCCGGAGAGGGGGTGCGCCGGCGGCAACGGGGCCCGTGCCGGACAAAGAATACATCCTCACTGCGCCGCGCGCCGCGCGCCGCCCTCCGCAAGGTCGCTTCGAAGGCCCCCGCCGCGGGAACTTTCCTTGGGCTCGCGTTTTCACCTAGTACGCCGCGAGACGGCGGGGCTGCGGCGGGGCCCGACGCAGCCCCGCCGACCAGCATCGGTTCTTCAGGATCCCTAGCCGCCAGGCCGCGGCCGGAGGCAGAAGTGTTGGAGACGTTGGAGTACACCGACGCGGTCGCCGAGGCGACCGATCCTATATACGAGAAGGTCCGGCGGAGCGTCCCGCGTTTCGAGTGGGAGATCGCCGCTCCCCTCATCGCCGAGATCAATCGGCTGAAGCGCGTGCGGAACGCCATCATCCTCGGGCACAACTACATGGTACCCGAGATCTTCCACGGCATCGCCGATTTCAAGGGCGACTCCCTCGCGCTCGCCCGAGAGGCGAGGGATACGGACGCCGACATCATCGTCTTCTGCGGCGTCCACTTCATGGCCGAGACGGCCAAGATCCTCAACCCGGATCGCACCGTCCTCATCCCCGACCTCGAGGCGGGCTGTTCCCTCTCCGAGAGCATCACCGCAGAGGACGTCCGGCTGCTGAGACAGCGGTATCCGGGCGTTCCGATCGTCACCTACGTGAACACTCCGGCCGCGATCAAGGCGGAGTCGGACATCTGCTGCACGTCGGCCAACGCTCGCGCCGTCGTGGAATCGCTGGGCTCCGATACGGTGATCTTCCTGCCCGACGAGTACCTGGCCAAGAACGTCGCCAAGGAGACGGATGTCCGCGTGATCGCTTGGCACGGCAGGTGTATCGTCCATGAGCGCTTCACGGTGGAAGAGATCCAAGCCTACCGGGACCAGTATCCGGGCATCGAGGTGATCGCGCACCCGGAGTGTTCGCCCGAGGTGTGCGCGGAGGCCGACTTCGTCGGGTCGACGAGCGGGATGATCGGCTATCTGGCCGCCGCGCGCGGCAACCGGGTCATCATGGTCACCGAGTGCAGCATGTCGGACAACGTGCAGGAGGCCCACCCCGAGCTCGACTTCATCAAGCCCTGTGCCATCTGCCCGCACATGAAGAGGATCTCCCTCGAGAAGACGCTCGCCTCGCTGCGGGAGCTCCGGTACGAGGTCGAGGTCCCGGAGGGCGTGCGACTGAGAGCGCTTCGGGCGGTTGAGCGCATGCTGGAGGTGGGTCGGGGTTAGGAGGTTGCTGCGGCGATCTGCCAGGGTCTCTCGGCCGACTTCTAGGCAGCCGGCCCAAGCTCCAGTGCCCGACGCCAGATCCTGTCGAACATCGGCTCGGTCAGCCGCTTCGTGAAGGTGTTCTGCTGGCTCGGGTGGTAGGAGGCGATGACGGTGAGCTCGCCGCCCAGCGGCACCTCACATCCGTGCGCGAACGGTGGGCGAGGCACCGGAACCTCGTGGCCCCGATCGCGAAGCACGCGCAGAATACCCTCGTAGGCAAAGCCGCCTAGCGCCACCACGACCCGTACGCGCGCCAGAAGGTCCAGTTCCCGCTCGAGATACTCGCGGCAGTTGTCCCGCTCCGTGGTCTTCGGCCGGTTCCCGGGGGGCGCACACCGCACGGCCGCCGTGACGTAAGCACCATGCAGCTCGAGCCCGTCGTCGCGGGCCGCCGAGGAAGCTTGGCTCGCCACGCGGGCCTTGTGCAACGCCCGATACAGCCAGTCGCCCGAGCGATCGCCCGTGAACATCCGGCCCGTGCGGTTGGCGCCGTGTGCGGCTGGCGCCAAGCCGACTACGAGCAGCCACGCCTCGGGATCTCCGAAGCCCGGTACGGGCCGGCCCCAGTACTCCTGGTCGGCGAACGCGGCTCGCTTGACCCGAGACATCTCCTCACGCCACGCGACGAGACGAGGGCAGCGGCGGCAAGCGACCAGCCGCTCGTTGAGCTCGGCAAGGCGGGCGGCGGCCGTCAGAGGCTCGTCTCCGCTTCGGCTCCGTCGCCCGTCGGCTCCCCTGCGCCATCGCACAGCAGCTCCACGTCTCCGTCCTCCTTGGCCGCCGACAGCACGACGGACGTGTTGGTCCCTTCGATGCCGGGGAGGCTCAACATCCGCTTGATCTCGCGGTTCATCTCCCGCTCGTTTCGAAAGCGGCCGATCACCAGCACGTCGAACTCGCCCGTGATCTCGTAGACGTGAGTCAGGTTCCGTTCGGCAGCGAGCGCTTCGACGATGGACGGCAGGGCGTCCCCCCGGGCCTTGATCTTCGTGACGGCGATCAGGCCGTATCCGAGCCTGGCGTAGTCGATAACGGGCCGGAAACCCTTCACGACCCCTCGCTCCCTCAGATCCTCGAGCCGCTTGCTGACCGTGCTCGTGGAGACGCCGAGCAGGTTTGCGAGCTGGCGAAGCGAGCGGCGGCCGTCCTCCTGAAGAGCACGGATCAGGCGAACATCCAGGCCTCTGTACGTCATCTCACTCGCGTCCCGTCTCTCATTGTGCGGAAGGCCGCCTCATTCCACTTTGGCCTCACCCGTGCCTCTCGGGGCCGGGCAGACCGCTGACCCGGCCTGGTGACAGGAGAACTCCAGCATGACGACTTCGCAACGGCATATCGGCCCGGCGCTCCTCGGAGCCCTCTGGTGGCTGGCCACCTCCGCCACCGCACACGCCCAGAGCGCGCCTGATCCGGATGCGGGATCTGAGCCGGTGGCCCCGGACTCGGCGGCCCGGCCGGTCTCCGCCCGGCCTTCTTCGGACTCGACCGATGGGGGCGTGCGGTGGTTTCAGAGCCGCGAGCCGTTCGCGCCGCTGATCGCCGACCCGCTCGAGACGCAGATCCGTGGCTCGATCGTCTCCGCCGATCTCGATGTCGAAGAGATCGAGGGTGCGGATCCCGGGGGGTTGGAGGTGCTCACCGGCAGGCATGCCGAGGCCGACGTGGCGGTCGGATACCGGCAGAACGTCGTGCAGTTTCAGAGTGAGAGCCCGGGGCGGCCTGCCATCGCTCTCGCCTTCGAGGTCGGAGTGTTCACGCGCTTCCTTCTGGACACGCCGGAGAAGGACTTCATCAGCGCGGACTTCCGTGTGGGACTCCCGTTCCAGATCGCGTATTCGGGCTGGGAGGGACGGGTGGAGATCCTGCACATGAGCTCCCACTTCGGGGACGACATCTTCTCCCGTCTGGGTCTCACGAACGCGCAGGTCACGTTCGATGGATTCCAGCTCATCGCCGCCCGGCGGCTCATCCCACCGGTACGCCTATACGTGGGCGGAAGCTTCAACTTCCATTCGAACCCGGGCGTCGAAGAGTTGGCGGCTCAGTGGGGCGTCGAATGGGATGAGAGCGCGGTTTCCCGAAGCGGTCACGTGTGGCCGCTCGTGGCCGCCGACTTCCGGATCACCGACGAGACGGAGCGCGTTGCCGGAACGGCCCTCGCCGGCGCGACGTTCCGGATCTCCGGCACGCGACTTCAGCTCTCGGTGCGGGGACATTTCGGACCGTCCACGATCGGGAAGTTCCGCAACATCGACGAGAACTTCATCGGGCTCGGACTGCGCATCATCCCCTGACGTATGGTATGAAGCGGCCCCTCAAACGGAGCGGCCCCTCAAACGGACCGAACCCTCAGACGTCCTTCGCCAGCCGAATGCCCATGAACTGCCAGGTGGC
>DAOVWI010000129.1 GCA_030636765.1 Gemmatimonadales bacterium | reverse complement strand
GCGCAGCTCGTAGAGGATCTCCTCCATCTGGAAGGCGGCCGGGAGCGTCTCGATCAGGAACGTGGCCCGCACGGTGGAGAGAGGGAGCCCAAGCGACTCCTCGATCAGCCACAGGAGCCGGTCCCACCAGCGGGCCTCCAGGTAGTGCTCTACCTTGGGCACGTAGTACTTCGGCGTCTTTCCCTGGGCCATCAGCCTCCGAGCCGTATGGTACGTGGCCAGCGCCAGCTCCATGAGACCGCCGGAGACCGCCTCGCCGTCCACCCGCAGGTTCGCCTCATCCAGGTGGAGGCCCCGGCAGCGGACCATGAGGAGCGGCATGTCTTCCGGGTCGAGCTCGTAGAGCTTCTCCGGCCTGTCCCCTCGCGCCGGCTGGACGAAGGCGAGCGTGCCGTCCGCCGCACCGATCAGGTTCTCCACCCCCTGGACGACGTTCGCCCACGACGGCTTCATGGAGTCCTCGAAGTCGAGCATGGCCGCGTCCGCCCGATCTCCGCTCGGAGTACGGCTGAGCATGTTGATCACCATCTTCGGGTCGTTGATCGGCCCGGTGATCTCGACCCTTCGCGCGAGGAGGTCCTCCGGCAGGGGAGCGATCCTCCAATCACCCTGCGCCCGATGCGCCACGTCTCCGTCGAGGTAGCTCGGCAACGCTCCGCGATCGAGCGCTTCTTGCCGCTCGACACGGGACTCGAGCAGCCGCAGTCGTTCTTCCTGCAGCTCTCGATGGAGGCGCGCGACGAGGTCGAGGGCCGGCGGAGTGAGGATGCGCTCGGCGGCCGGCGTCCACGCCGCCTCGTTGATCTCTACGCCCGGGGCCAGCGTCTTCCAGCCGACGTCCGTCGCCGCGGGAGGGGAGGTTTCCATTGTCAGGGCCGAATCACTGACGGTCGCCAATACAGCTACCTCCGAATGCGTGGGTGGGATCAGGTCCCTTGACGCCAAATCCGTTCCGGTTCTAAGAGATTTCGGGGGGAATCGCGGTCAGGGAGGAGAATCCCGGCAGGGGCGCACGCCGCAATACCGTTCTGCATAATGAATTAGGCTGACGCGATACCGCTGCCGCAAACCTGCGGGATGGTGTTTCGTACGCCCGGGGCCGGCGGGACGCCGAATGGCCTGCCGGAAGGGAGCCACAGATGCTGTGGCGTCAACATGCCCGTCAGGATCTCTCGCGTCAGGTCGTTGTTCTTGTATCCGAAGCCGCGTCAGCCCGCGGCGGGATCGTCTCAGGGCGGGCAGCGTATACCCGAAGCCGTGCACGGAAAACGAGCTGGGCCGAGCGCACTCGAGACTCTCGAACCGAAAGGCGAGCAGGTATGCGAACCACGACCCGGCAAGAAAGATCGGCGCGCGGCTGGACGTTGGGGCCCGCAGGCGGCTGGGCGCCGGGGTCAGCGCGCCGCCTGGCGTTCCTCGCGCTCCTTGCCCTTGCGGCCTGCAGCGGGGACGGCGCCGGCCCGATCGTCGGTCCACCTCCACCCCCGCCGCCACCACCCCCACCGACGCCGGATGTCACGGTGACGATCACGGCAGGACCGGAGCAGGCACGCCAGGGAGACGTGTTCGTCTTCAGCGGCGAGGCACGCAACCCGGACGGGTCGGAAGCCACCGATGTCTCCCTGAGCTGGTCCGTCTCGCCGGCCACCAGCGGTTTCATCATGGCCGACGGACGGTTCGTCGGATACGCCCCGGGCACCGCCCGCGTGATCCTCTCCGCCGACGGCGTCTCCGACACACTCGAGGTGCAGGTGCAGGCGCGCGCCGGCCCCAAGGGCGGTTTCGACATCGTTGGGCGGGGAGAGGTCACGACGCGCTTCACCTCGGACCTCTGGGTGCAGGGGGACGTGGCCTACACGGCCACGTGGGGGCAGCACCCGTCGGGCCGGTCTGGCAACGCCCTCTTCGCATGGGACGTCAGCGACCCCTCGGCTCCGGTGATGACGGGATCCGTGACCGTCGACGCGGTGACCGTCAACGACATCAAGGTGCGTGGCGACGGGACTCTCGCCGTGATCACCCACGAGGGCTCCGTCGACACTCTCAACGGCATCACGCTACTCGACCTGACGGACCCCAGGGCCCCGACGGTCATCGGCCGCTTTACCGAGAGCCTCGAGGCCGGAGTCCACAACGTGTGGATCGACGGCGACCACGTGTACGCCTGCTCGGATGACGCCAACCTGCGGATCATCGACATCTCCGATCCCCTCGCGCCGGTGCTCGTGGCCAGCTTCTCCGCCGCACCGACGCCCGTCCACGACGTGCTCGTGCGCGACGGACTCGCGTTCGTCTCCCACTGGGACGCGGGGCTGGTCATCCTGGATGTGGGAAACGGCGCCGCGGGCGGCTCCCCGGACAACCCCATCGTGGTCGGGCGGGTCTTCACCGAGGGCGGGCAGACGCACAACGCATGGTACTGGCCCGACGGCCCGTACGTGTTCGTCGGAGAGGAGGACTTTCAGACGCCGGGCATCATGCACGTCGTGGACCTGAGCGACCTGGAGAACCCCGTCGAGGTGGCCACCTTCCGGGTCCCGGCCACCACCCCGCACAACTTCTGGATGGACGAGGAGCGCGAGATCCTCTATCTGGCCTGGTACACCGAGGGCGTGTTCGCGCTCGACGTGAGCGGCGAGCTCCTGGGCGAGCTGGACCGCCAGGACCGGCTAGTCGCCTCCGTCCGCTACGACGGACCCAGCCCCGGCGTGACCAGCGGGATCGGCACCTCGACGTGGGCTCCACAGCTGTACGAGGGCAACGTTTACATCTCCGACCTGCACAGCGGCCTCTGGGTGCTGCGCCCCGATTTCTGACCGCTCCGCCGTGTGGCGGGCCGCGGCGTTCGCGGCGACCTGCTAGCGGGCCACCGGCTGGCAGCTAGCGGGCCACCAGCTAGCGGGCCACCAGGTGCCGGTAGGCCACCGGGATCGCGACCAGCACGAAGAGCGTGCTCGAGAGGAGCCCGCCTATCGTAGCGAGCGCCAGCGCGTTCCAGATGTTGGCGTCCTGAGAGCCGGAGAACAGGACCAGAGGGAGCAGCCCGAACACCGTCGTGAGAGTCGTCATCAGGATCGGGCGAACGCGCTCCAGCGTGCCCTCGAGGATCGCCGCCCGGGTCTCCATCCGCCGCCGTAGCTCTCCAATGTGGAAGACGACGAGGATGGCGTTGTTGACCACGATACCGGACATCATGATGGTCCCGATGTACGCCGTGCGGGTGAACGTCGCGTTCGCGTAGAAGAAGATGAGGAACACTCCGATGAGGGCCAGCGGCAGCGTCAGCAGGACCACCAGAGGCGCGGAGAGTGACTCGAACAGCGCGGCCGTGAGCATGTAAATGAGCAGCACCGCCAGGGCGAGAGCGAGATACACCTGCCGTCGCTCTTCCTCGGGCCAGCGCCACTCGTCCCGTATCTCGATCCGGTATCCGGGCGGAAGCTCCGTGGCGTCGACGATCGCCTCTCGAATCAGGTTGCCCAGCTTCGTCGGCCCGCGATACTCCCAGGACACCGATCTCTCGTACTGCTGATCCTCCCGGCGGATGCTCGCCATCACGCTGCGCTCCTCGATCCGAGCGACGTCCCCAAGGCGAACCTCCGCTCCTCCGGCCGTCGGCACCCGAAGGTTCGCCAGGTCTCGGAAGTCGAACTCGCGGTACCCGGCCAGCTTCACCGCATAGCGCACATCCTCACCCCCGAGACGGAGGCGATCGCTGGCCAGGACGCCGCGCACGCTGGCCGATGTGTAGCCGAGCAACTCCTCCACGCTGACGTCGTGCTCGGCCAGAGCCACCCGGTCCGGGACGACGAAGAACTCGGTCTCCCGGTCCCGCTCGAACCAGCCACCACTCGCGTTCGGATCCACGTCGCGCACGCGCGGGAAGCGCTCCAGGCGTGATGCGATGCCGGTTGCGATATCTTTTGTTTTCATATAGTTGAATCCGAATACCTGAAGTGCATATGTAGGTGCTGAGCCGCCCCCGCCGTAGAAGCTGGGACCGAAACCCAGGACCTGTACCTCGGCGCCGGAGAACCCGTAGCTGTAGGCGACGAGCTGATCCTTGATCGCGATCGGGACATCGGTGTTCTCGAGCTCCAGCGGGAAGGTGACCCGGATCCGCGCGTAGTTGGGGCGGACCAGCGTCTCGTAGCGCCGCACCTCGGCCATCCCGGCCAGCCTGCTCTCGAACGACCGCGCGAGCTCGTCGGTGCGCTCGAGCTCGGCCCCGCGCGGAAACCGGATGTTGACGACCAGATACGTGTCACCCCCGAACGACGCGGACCACAGCACTCCCCGCTCGACGTTCCGCTGGAACAGCCAGAAGCTCCCGCTCAGACAGACGATGCTCACGAACACCACGATCCACGGATGGTCGAGCGCACGATCCAGAAGAGCCCGGTAGCCCCGGACGTAGAATGACTCCGCCGCCGCGCGAGCCGGCTCCCCGTCCGCAGCGGTCGCGGCCGCGCCCACCGCCGCCGTCATGGCCGGCACGAAAGTGAACGCCACGAAGAGGCTCGCCAGGATCGAGAAGCCCACGGCGTAGCCGAGAGGCAGGTAATAGAGGCGCAGATCCCCCTGGAGAAGCAGAAACGGGAGCAGCACGATCGCCGTTGTTCCGGTCGCTGCAAGCACGGGCAGCAGGACCTGCCGCGAGCCATCGCGGGCGGCTTCTTTCCTGGTTTTCCCCTGGTTCCGGTGCCGCTCGACGTTCTCCAGCACCACGATCCCGTTGTCCACCACCAGGCCGAAGCCCCAGGCGAGGCCCGCCAGCGTCAGGACGTTCAGCGAGAAGCCACCCAGGTAGAGAAGGTTAACCGCGATCAGCACGCTGAAAACGATCGTAGCGAAGACGATCGTCACCGTTCGGGCCGAACGGAGGAAGAGCATCAGCACCAGAAAGATGACGAGCACCGCGGCGATGGCCCGGAGGCGAAGATCGGTCAGCTGTTCCTCGATCTCTTCACTCTGGTCCGAGTCGAGCTCGAACGCGGCTCCGGCCGGGAGCCTGCCCCGCAGCTCTTCGGCCTTCGCCTTCACCGCCTCAGCGACCCGGATCGCGTTGGAGCGCGGCTGCCGGGTCAGCACCAGCCAGATCGCCGGCAAGCCATCCATTCGGCTGTACTCGTACGGGTCGGCGTGCCCGTCGCGGATCCGGCCGACATCCGCCAGCCTCACGGGCCCTTCGGGACGAGCGGCGACGACCAGGGCTCCCAACTCTGATACATCGCTGGGGCGCGAGCGGACCGCGAGCGCGATCCGCATGCCGTCGAGCTCGACGGAGCCCGGCGCCCGCAGCTCCGACGCCTCCGCAACGAGACGTCGAACGTCGGAGAGCGACAGGCCGAGCGCCGATAATCGCTCCCGATCCAACTCGATCGACACCTCTCTCGACTCGCCGCCGTAGATCCACACCGCCGCCACGCCGTCCAACCCGAGCAGCGAAGGCCGGATCTCTTCCTCGACAATGCGCGTCAGGTATCCTGCGTCGTACGGGCCCGACAGCCGAAAGCCCAGGAACGGCCTGCCCTCCTCCGCAAACTCGTCAGGCACGTAGGGTTCGACGGTGCTCGTGACCCCCTCCGGCAGCTCATCTCGGAGCGCCGACACCCGCTCGCCCAGCTCGAGCCGGGCGAACTCCATGCGCGTATCGCGGGCGAACTCGATGTCGATCCGCCCGATGGAGCCCGCCCCATACGGATCGATGCGCGAGACACTTTCGACGGATCGCACGCCGCGAACCTGTCGGGCGACCGCTTCGATCCTCGCCGTAACCAGCGCTTCGAGCGCCTCCGGCGAGGCGCCCTGCCACTCGACCCGAACTCTCAGGCGTGGATAGGTGACGTCCGGCAACAGCTCCAACGGAATGAGCCGGAACGAGTAGGCGCCCAGCAGCAACAGCGCCAGGTAGACCGCCGCGGTCGCCACGGGACGGCGAATGGCGAGGCTGATCACCGGGCGACCCGGCCGCCCGGTCCCGTAGGAGCGCGCACGCTCTCACCCCGGGCCACCAGGAGCGAGTAGAGCACAGGCACGACGATCAGAGTGAGGAGGGTGGCGGAGATCAACCCGCCGATGACGGCCACGGCCAGGGAGAAGCGCAGGTCCGCTCCGGCACCCCATCCGAGCGCGAGCGGCAGGAGGCCGAACACCGTCGTGGCGGTCGTCATCAGAATCGGCCTGAGGCGCAGCCGGCCCGCTTCCATGATCGCCGCCCGGATCGGCAGCCCCTCCCGGCGTCTTCGGTTGATGAAATCGACCTTGACGATCGCGTCGTTCACGACGAT
>DAOVWI010000153.1 GCA_030636765.1 Gemmatimonadales bacterium | reverse complement strand
CTGCCCGGGGCGTTCGACGCGACGTTCGGACCCGTGCGCCGACAGCTGCTGGCGCTCCGTCTCGTCTCGGGCGGCGGCCGCCAGTACCGCTGGGGCCGCCCCGTAATGAAGAACGTGGCCGGGTACGACGTGCCACGCCTCGCTTGCGGCAGCTTCGGTCGGCTGGGCCTCATCACCGAAGCGACGTTCCGGCTCTGGCCGCTACCCGCCGTCTCGGTTCGACATCGAGTGGAGGGCCGGGGGGCGCGGCGCGTGGCACGAGCCCTCTGCGAGGACGCGGACACGACCATGGCGACGCCCGAAATGCGCTGGAGCTGGAAGGCAGCCCGGGACGACCGAGCGGACCCGAGCCAGGCGGCTAAAGCGGGCCACCGAGCGGACGCGAGCCAGGCCGCGGATTACCGAGAACACCTCACGCTCTGGCTTCTCGGCTCCGAGCGCTCCGTGCTCGCCCGGACATCCGCGCTTGCGGACGTAGCCGCCGCGCACGGCGTGGAGCTCGGGGCCGGCACATCGATGAGCGGCGCCGGGCCTCTGCGCGCCGGCGGCGAACCGCGAAAGGAGCTGAGAAGCCCGGAGAATTGCGTGCTCCGGATCTCCTCGCCGACCGCGTTCCTCTGGGAGCTGCCCGATCGTCTGGGGGAGGTCATGGGTGATCGCCTGAGGCGAATGGATGCCTATCCGGGCTCGGGCGTTCTCAGGGTGGAGTACTCGAGGGCGGGCGCCGACGCACGGGAGCTCATCGATCGGCTCCTCGGAGCGTGCGAGGACTCGCGGGTGTCCGTCGAGCGTGGCGGGCTGGCCGAGCACGAGCGGGTGCGGGCTTCCCGGCCGGATGTGCTGCGACAGCTCGAGGAGCGCGTCGTAGCGGCGCTCGGTGGGCGGCCGCGCTGCTGGCAGGCCGACTACCTCTAGCATGTCGCTGAAAAACCCTGGGTGAGTGCATGAACACTTTCGATCACGCTCTCCGCGCCCGCAGCCGGCGAACTCCACGGAGCCCGTCCGGGGTCGCCGCTCTCCTTGCCCTTGCCGTTCTCCCCGGGGCCGCCAGAGCGCAGAGCACTCACGACAGACCGGATCCGGTGCCGGTTGTGGCTGCTGCAATATCCCGGATCGCGGAGACCGTCTTCGGCTCGCCCACCGACATCTACCTGGCACCGGTGAGATCACCGTCCGGAGGAATCCTGCCGCGCTGGCATACAGGCTCCGCCGGCGGCCGGCGGACGATCACGATCCACTTCGAGACGCCCGAGAACCCGGCAGAGCACGGCTCCGGCTACCGCTGGGCCGTGAATCAGGCGATCGAAACGTGGACCGCGATCGCCGGAGTGTCACTGCGGTTCCGCCAGGCGGCGGGACCCGGAACAGCCCAGGTGGCCGTGAAGTGGGTGACGACGCTTTCGCCCGGGTACAGTGGAGTGACGAACTGGCAAACTGACTCGAACGGCTGGATCAGCTCCGCCGTAGTCACCCTCGCGCTGCTCGGAGCGGACGGCCGACCCATCGACCGGGAGCTGGCCCGGCGAGTCGCCCTCCACGAGGTCGGGCACCTCATCGGTCTGCCGCACAGCGCAAACGAAGGCGACATCATGTTCCTGAGCAGCGAGCAGATGCGGTTATCCGGACGCGACCGCGCGACGGCCCGTGTGCTCTATGCCGTGGATCCGTGGGTTCTTCTGGATGTGGGATCGGATCGATAAGATTCAAAGACGGTCCAGAGGAGCGGCTCGGGACGGACGGTCAAGCAGCTTGCTGAAGAACCCTGGCGTGGGAACGCTATGAAGATCTACACCAGGAAGGGAGACACCGGCCGGACCGGCCTGCTCGGGGGCGAGCGAGTACGCAAGCACGACGTTCGCGTGGAAGCGTACGGTGCCGTCGACGAGTTGAACGCCGCGCTCGGCGTGGCCATCGCTGCCGGAATGGAGGAAATGTCGGACGCCGATCGTCTCCGAACGGTCCAGGGCGATCTCCTGACGGTGGGGGCCCACCTTGCCGCCGCCGAGCCGGAGAAGGCCGCCCGGAAGGGAACCATCCCGGAGCTTCCAGGGGATCGGATCGGCGAGCTGGAAGCCTGGATCGATGAGCTCGAGGAAAGCCTGCCGGCCCTCGATGCCTTTCTGCTGCCCGGCGGGACGCCGGCTGGCGCTCAGCTTCACGTGGCACGCACGATCTGTCGTCGTGCCGAGAGAAGGATCAGCCGACTCCTTCCAGCGCAGGCCGATCTGGCCGACATGATTCTTCCGTACATGAACCGTCTCTCCGACCTCCTCTTCGTCCTGGCGCGGGCCACCAACCGAACGTCGGGAGCGGGTGATGTGGAGTGGCGTCCGGTGCGCCGTTCATGACAGGCGGCCGCCGGCCGTTCCAGATCGTGCTCGCGGAGGACGAGCTCCTGCGCGGCGATGTGTGGACCCCGACGAGTCCGTCGCCGGACGCCGCCATCGTCGTCTGCCATGGCTTCAAAGGCTTCAAGGACTGGGGCTTTTTTCCCTACCTTTGCGAGGAGCTTGCCCGCCGGACGGATTGCCTGACCGTGAGCTTCAACTTCACCGGGTCCGGCGTGGAGGAACGGCTGGAGGAGTTCACGGCTCTCGAGCGGTTCGGTCGAAACACGTTCAGCCGGGAGCTGGAGGATCTGGAGATCGTGCTGGACGGTCTCACGGTGGGCCGGCTGGGCGATGTGCGAGTGCCGGCGGCCGGGCGCTTCGGGCTGGTGGGTCACAGCCGCGGCGGGGCCACGGCCCTCCTGAAGGCATCACGCCGGCGCCAGGTGCGGGCTCTCGTCACGTGGGCGGCGGTGGCATCGCTCGGCCGATACCTGGAGCTGTACGCGGGCCGCTGGGAGGCCGGCGAGCCGGTGTTCATCGAGAACGCACGAACGGGCCAACAGATGCCCCTCTACCGCAACGTAATGGACGACCTCCGTGCCAACGCGGAGCGATTGGACGTTGAGCGGGCCGCCGCGCGCCTCGACATCCCATACCTGATCGTGCACGGGTCGGAGGACGAGTCGGTACCTCTCGCCGACGGGGAGCGGCTCGCGATGGGGGCGCCGGAGGCCACGCTCGAGCGGATCGAGGGGGCGGGGCATACGATGGGCGCAGGTCACCCGTTCGCGGGCCCCAACCCTCACCTGGAGCGCGCGATAGCGGTTTCCGCCACCCACCTGCGTGCCGTCCTGACGGAGGGCGGATCGTGAGCGCCCGTGATCGGAATCGAGCTCGCCTGGCGTTCATCCTCGCCATCGCAGTCGGCGGTTGCCGGATCGAGAGCCGGGCTCCGGCTGACGGCACCGACACGATTCCCGATATCGCGACCCAGGTCAAGCGAATGCTGGAGCGCTCCGCCGAGGCCTGGAATCGCGGCGATCTCGAGGGGTTCATGGCCGACTATCTGCGTGCCCCCACGACGACCTATGTAGGCAGCTCCGGGCTCGTCGTGGGATGGGAGGCGATCCACGCGCGTTACGCACCCCTGTTCGAGGCGGGGGCGACCCGGGACAGCCTCCGCTTCGAGGGTATCTCGGCACGTCTCCTGGGCCAGGAGCACGCCCTCGCCACCGCGAGATTCGTGCTTCACCGGGGCGGGCAGGTGACCGGCCGCGGACCGTTCACCCTGGTCCTGCGGCGAACCGAAGACGAGTGGAAGATCGTCCACGACCAGAGCGCCTCTGATCCGCCGGACGAGGAGGCTTCATCGGAGTGAACCCGGCGACCGGCGCTTCGGCCGTCCTTCGCGTGGGCGAGGACGGCGAGGGGCTCGCCGCCTGCGTCCACTGCGGTCTCTGCCTGCCGGCCTGCCCGACGTTCGAGGTGCTGCGAGAGGAGAACGACTCGCCGCGCGGCCGCATCTACCTTATGAGGCTCCTCGTCGAGGGCCGAATCCCCGCACTTGGAGCGTTCTCCCGGCACGTCGACCGGTGCCTGGGCTGCCGGGCGTGCGAAGCGGTGTGTCCGGCCGGCGTCCGTTTCGGCATGCTTCTCGAGCGTGCCCGGGAGGATCGGAGGCGTTGGGCCGGGTCGAGTCCGCTCTCCAGGTTGATGCTGTGGGGGTTATCGGGAGGGCGGGCCTCGCGAGTCGTGTACGCGCTCCTGAGGTTCCTGCGACGCACCGGCATGGCCGCGGCGGGAGCGAGCCTGCCGGGAAGGATGGGCGTTGCGTTCGCCATGCTCGCCGCCACCGCCCCGGGCGCTCGCCTGCCGGAGCCTTCCGGGACGGAGTCGAGCGGGAAGCTCCAGTCGTATGCGCTGCTCGAGGGCTGCGTCATGGGCGGGCTGTTCCGGGAGGTGCACACGGCCACGAGACTCGTTCTCTCGGCGTGCGGGTACGTGGAGCATGCCGCTCCCGGCCAGGGCTGCTGCGGCGCGCTGCACGCACACTCCGGTTTCGGCGCGGGCGCCCGCAAGCTGGCGAGACGCAACATCGACGCGTTCGAGCGCTCCGGCGCCGGGTGGCTGGTAGTGAACTCCGCGGGATGCGGTGCCGCGATGAAGGAGTATCCCGAGTGGCTCGCGGAGTCACCGGCCTGGCGGGAGCGGGCCAAGCGGCTGGCGTCGGCGACGCGCGACTTCGCGGAATTGGTAGCGGATGCGCACGTGCGACCCGAGGCAGAGCTTTCGCTCCGCCTGGCGTACGACGCGCCCTGTCACCTGGTGTACGGGCTCGGAGCGGCAGACGCGCCGATGCGGGCACTCTCTCTCATCCCGGGCGTACAGGTGGAGCGCCTCCCGTCGGCCGACCGGTGCTGCGGCGGAGCGGGTCTGTACGCTCTCCTGCAGCCGGACCTGGCGGAGCGCGTTCTGGCACCGAAGCTCGAGGAGATCCGTAGTGGAGACTACGATGCGGTGACCACCGGCAATCCAGGCTGTATCATGCAGATTGGAGCCGGACTTCGCCGGGCGAGGCTGCGCGTCCCCGTCGCACATCCGGCCGAGGTGTTGGCCCGAGCCTACGCCCCGCCCGGGCCGCCGAGCATGGCGGCCCCGAAACTGGGACCAGGGCGTCCCTGAAAGGATCTGACGGATTGGAGCGGTTCGACTACCTCATCGTCGGCGGAGGACTCGCCGCCGCATCCGCGGTGGACGGGGTCCGGAGCATCGACGCGGACGGCACGATCGG